>JAMPCN010000026.1 GCA_023666125.1 Bacillus sp. (in: firmicutes)
AAGGAGCATACAAAATGAATATAGAAAACCAGTTTAATTTAATTGCCAAAGAGTATGACAGCAACCGCAGAAAGTTTATTCCCTGCTTTGATGATTTCTATAAAAGTACGACAGATTTTATTATTTCTAATATAGATACGCCGAAGCGGATTCTTGATTTGGGTGCGGGAACGGGTCTGTTGACTTATTTTTGGTATCAACAATGCCCGGATGTGGAATATATGCTTGTAGATATTGCAGAGGAGATGCTGGACGTTGCCCGGAAAAGATTTGCGAGGATAGAGAATATATCATATCAAGTAGATAATTATATTCATCATCTGCCTGATATTTCTTTTGACGTAGTTATTTCCGCGTTATCGATTCATCATCTGGAGGATAGTGAAAAAGCGGGATTATTTGCGAAGATATATCATAAACTGCCGGATGGCGGCATGTTTGTCAATTATGACCAGTTTTGCGCGGCACATCCGAAAACGGATAACTGGTTTAACTTATATTGGGAAAATCATATCGTAAACAGCGGATTAACGGATAAAGATATAGAGTTATGGAAAGAGCGCAGAATGCTGGATAGGGAATGTTCGGTGGAACAGGAAACGGATATGTTGAAAGACTGTGGATTTAAAGTAGTTGAATGTGTTTATTCTTATCAGAAATTTTCTGTCATTGCCGCTGTTAAATAATAATTTACAATATTAAAAATAATTTGGTGTGATGTAGTTGACATAATGTGCCACTAGATGGTACATTTATTATGTTGACATAATATGGAAAGTGTACGGAAGCGAAAGGACTTAGAAACGAATGAGAAAAATCGGTCGTACAAAACATCATATCAAATATATATCCTGTATCATGGCGTTAATATTAGGACTTTTGCAGCCATGCGCAGCGCTGGCGGTAGAAGAGAGCGAGACCACAGTCAGCGATTCTGATGCTGAAGAAACGGCAAATGAAAAAGATACGGAAAACAACATTGTCTATATTACGGCGTTTGAACCTCTGGCGGAGGAAGATTCTTATTTCCCCTGCATGTATAAACCTGCTTTGGAAGAATTGGCGTTTATTTTTCCGGAAACGCTCTCTGTATGGATAGAGGGGGAAGAATCCGCCACAGAGATAGAAGTGACATGGGAAAGTGAAGAAGATTTTGACGAGACGGCATTGGAGGTTTATGTTTTTTATCCGAAATGGGATGAAAGTTTGTATGCGCTGGCAGAGGCCTCAGAAAATGAGATAGAAATTCCGGCGATTACGGTAGAAGTACCGGCGGACAGCAATATGATACATGACCTGGAGGAAGCGCAGGAAGCTCTTGAGGATATTTCTGAGAATAAAAGCATTCTTGCCTTGGTCTATTTGTGCGATGAATATGAGGTAAAAGACACACCCGGTCAGGGCGGCGAAACGGTCTGCACAGTGGCAAGCGGGCAGTCTGTACAGATTGTGGACGCTGCGCTTGATGAATACGGAGCTGTCTGGTATCAGGTTATTTTATATCAGGGTGAAAAGGAATATAAAGGGTATATAGAGAGGGAGTATCTTGCCACATCCGACGAAGATTTTGCGGAATGGGAAGATACCTATATTGACTTGTCGGCAGTTCCCATGATGATGGCATTAGATGCCGGTTATCCTGATATAGACCAGTTTCCGGATTCTTATCAGAACGCGCTTTATAGTTTGAAAGAAAAGCATCCTGACTGGATTTTTGTCAGAATGGATACTGGTGTTGACTGGAATACCGCCATTGCAAAAGAAATGGGCGATAAGAGCCTTATTTCTTCCAGAAACCCGGCTTCCTGGCAGAAAGGCCCATGCGGACAGAATGGATGGAGTTATGCCTCCGAGGGAATTTTAAAATACTATATGGATCCGAGAAACTTTCTGACTGACCCGGCTATTTTTCAATTTGAACAATTAACTTATAATAAATCCTATCATACGACAGATGCGGTGCAGGGAATCTTAAAAAATTCTTTTATGGCGTCCACGATTCCGGATGACAGTCAGACCTATGCACAGGCTTTTACGGCAATAGGAGAAAAAACGGGCGTCAGTCCTTTTCATCTTGCGTCCAGAGTATTGCAGGAACAGGGAGCGCAGGGAACTTCTCCGCTGATATCAGGGAATTATTCAGGATATGCGGGATATTATAACTACTTTAATGTAGGCGCTTCCGGTAAATCGGACGAAGAAGTGATTGGAAACGGATTGACAGAAGCTGTCAAAAGAGGCTGGAATACGCGGTATAAGTCATTAGAGGGCGGCGCGGCTGTCATTGGCGCAAATTATATTTTAAGAGGGCAGGACACTCTTTATCTGGAAAAATTCAATGTTACCAATGGTTTTACACATCAATATATGCAGAATATTGAAGCACCCAATTCGGAAGCCTCCAATATTCGTAAGGCATATTATAATGCAGGTGCGCTGGAAAACAGTTTTGTGTTTAAAATTCCGGTATATAAAAATATGCCTGCTTCCGCCTGCTCTAAACCCAACACAACTGACAGCATTACGTTAAATAAAACCTCGGTAAGCAGTCTGGAAGTAAATAAGACGGTAAAGCTGGTTCCGTATGTAAACGGTTCTAAAGTTGATAATGTCAATAATATGACTTTTACCAGCAATAATACTTCCGTTGCAACGGTGGATAGTTCGGGAAAAGTTACGGCAGTCTCACCGGGAACTGCAACCATCAGTTGCACCAGAAGCGGCGCCAATACGGCAACCTGTACAGTGACGGTAGTAAAAGCAAATCCTCAAGTAACCACGCCGACGTTGTCTCCCGTTACCTATCGGGAGGGATTGAAATTGTCGGATATTTCCCTGCCGGACGGATGGAAATGGGTGAATGGAAATACAGTGGTAGCGGTAGGTACATATTCTTATGAAGCGGTATATACTCCGTCCGATACGGTAAAATATAATACGCTTACAAAGGAAGTCAGTTTTACCGTGACAAAAGCTATTCCGGAATGTAAGATGCCGGAAGCATTAGAGGCGCAGACGGGTTCGGTATTGGGAGATATTATGCTTCCTGATGGTTTTACATGGGAGAGCAACCCGGAAATTGAATTGAAAGAACCGGGTGAGTATACATTTTATGTATCGTATAATCCGGATGAAGAAAATTATCATGCGGTAAATCATCTTCCGGTCGTAGTGCAGGTAACCGGGGAGACATTGAATTCTCCTGCCGATGGTGATAATGTATCTTCGGGAAGTACGTCAGGCGGCGGCACGTCAGGCGGTAATGGCGATACATCCGGAAACAACAGTGGCACATCTGGCGATAACGGTGACATATCCGGTGGCAACGGCAGCAGCGGTACATCAGGTACAGGAACGGGAACCAGCACAACGTCCGGTGGCAGCAGTACATCAGGCACGAGTACAAGTATGACATCCAGCGGCAACAGCACGTCCGGCAGCGGTAACACATCAGGAACGACGAGTACAAGTGCAAACACAACATCAAGTGCCAGTACATCCGGCGGCAGCAACACATCTGCCACGAGTACAAGTACGACGTCCAGCGGAAGCACGGCCGGTATAAGTACGGGAAGTACGACGAGCAGCAGTAGTACATTAGGTACAAGCACAGGTACAACGACAAGTAATGGTACAACATCCGTCAGCAGTACGTCCGGCGGCAACGACAAGTTAGGCACAAGCATGGACTCAACATCCGGCAGTAGTATATCAAGCGGCAGCAGTACGACGAGTAGTGGAAGTGCATCCGGCACAAATATGGGAAGTACGTCAAGTGACAGTACATCCGGCAGCAATAACGAGCCAGGCACGAGTACCAATACAACGTCCAGTAAAAGCACATATGTCACAAGTACGGCAGCAACACCAAGTAATAGTACTTCAACAGACAACGCGCCTGCGACATCAAATGATAATACGACCCAGCCAGATGCGTTGAACAATAATACGTCGCAGTCTGATACGTCGAATAATAATACAACGCAACCGTCTGATACGGGAAATAGCAATACATCAAATAATAACGCGGGAACAAACGCATCCGAATCAGGCAGCGGCGCGCCGTTGATAAGTATACCTGAAAACACAACGCCGACAGAAAGTAGGAGAAAAAACACTTCGGTGGGCAGCACACTGATTAATCCGCAGACAACCGTGGTGGATGAAAGCGGGATGCAAGCGCAGGAGTCAGGGCAGGAAGAGGCCTTTTTCAGACCATCCGTAACGATTGCCATGGAAGATACTACCATATTGACGCCCGAGGAATTGCAGATGGCGAAAGAACAGAACTTCAATGTTGTGCTGGATATGGGAAATTATGCTACATGGAATATTGATATTGATGCAGTGGATATAGATGCCATGGCGGCAACTGATATGGGTATTACATTAGGAACGAAAAATATACCGACAGAACTGATTGCAGCCATTTTGAGCGGGAATAAATATCTGGAATTCACATTGGCGCATGATGGAGTCTTTGGCTTTAGACCGGTTTTGTGCATAGCCCTGGACCCGATACATAGTGGCCGATATGCAAATTTGTTTTACTATAACCCGGAGACGGAATTGTTAGAATTTATTTGTGATACCATTATTGACGCCAATGGAGTCGCGACATTTGATATAGAGCATGCCTCCAGTTATGTGATTATTGTGAGTGACGCCTCTATGTCAGGCGTGTTGATTTCTGATGATTCAGCAAATCATATGACACGCTGGATTGTTATAGGAGTACTCATCTGCATGGCAGCGGTCATCATCGGATATGGAATTTTCTTCTACCGGAAAAAGATGCAGGAAATGGAAGAGGATGACGAGGACGAAGAGGAAGATGGCGACGAGGATGAAGGAGAAGAGGAGGACGAAGAAGAAAATAACGATATGGACGACACAGAGAATGATATCGTTATAGAAGATATAAAAATAGAGGATATAAAAGAAGCGGATGAACAAGAGAAAAAAGAATCAGGCGAAGAAGATGACTGGATAGAAGATAAAGACTGGCACGAGCCGGAAACGCTGAAAGAACCATCAAAAGACAGGTTTGCAGATGACCATGCGGAAGATGACTGGATAGATGATGACGAGTGGAACATCGAAAACGACTGGATGGACGATGCGGAATGGGAAAAGAAAAATTCCCGCCAATAAAAGATTTTGCAAGAAAAGTATAGAAAAAGTAATTTCCTCTATACTTTTCTTTTTTTTGTGGTATACTAATGTAGAATGTATGTTCGAGAACGAATTATTTTCATAATGGAAATAGTTCAAATGA
This sequence comes from Bacillus sp. (in: firmicutes), assembly GCA_023666125.1. Lineage (GTDB taxonomy): Bacteria > Bacillota > Clostridia > Lachnospirales > Lachnospiraceae > UBA3282. The sequence goes on from JAMPCN010000026.1 coordinate 5,279, forward strand.
AAGAGAGAACTTTATGGACCACTTTGAATTAGTATCGCCATATCAACCCACCGGCGACCAGCCGCAGGCAATCGCCGAACTGGTGGAAGGCTTCAAAAAGGGCAACCAATTCCAGACGCTGCTTGGCGTTACCGGTTCCGGTAAGACGTTTACGATGGCGAATATCATCCAGCAATTAAATAAACCGACGCTTGTCATAGCGCATAATAAAACACTGGCGGCTCAGTTATATGGAGAATTTAAAGAGTTTTTCCCGCACAACGCCGTGGAATATTTTGTCTCCTACTACGATTATTACCAGCCGGAAGCATATGTTCCGTCTACGGATACTTATATTGCGAAAGATTCTGCAATTAATGAAGAAATTGATAAACTGCGTCTGTCCGCGACAGCCTCATTGACGGAACGGAAAGATGTTGTGGTTATCGCCAGCGTTTCCTGTATCTACGGACTGGGAAGCCCGGACGACTATATGGAAATGATTGTTTCCCTGCGACCGGGCATGACGAAAGACAGAGATCAGGTTATCAGAGAATTGATTGACATTCAATATAACAGGAACGATATGGATTTAGAGCGAAGCTGTTTCCGTGTGCGCGGAGACGTGCTGGAAGTATATCCGGCGGAGGGCGGCGACTATTTAATCCGCATTGAATTTTTCGGGGATGAAATAGACCGGATTGCGCAGGTGGACCCGCTGACCGGACAGGTACATGCCACACTGGAACATATCGCCATTTTCCCGGCGTCCCATTATGTCGTACCGCAGGAGAAAATTAATGCGGCATGTAAAAATATTGAAATAGAACTGGAAGAACAGATAAAATATTTTAAGGGCGAGGATAAACTTTTAGAGGCGCAGCGTATTGCGGAACGCACTAATTTCGATATCGAGATGATGCGGGAAACCGGATTTTGTTCCGGCGTCGAGAATTATTCCAGACATCTAAGCGGTATGGCGCCGGGAGCGACGCCGCTTACACTGATGGATTATTTTAAGGGGGAATATCTGATTATTATAGATGAATCCCATATGACGGTGCCGCAGATTCGGGGTATGTATGCGGGCGACCGTTCGCGGAAAACGACTTTGGTAGACTATGGATTCCGTCTGCCGTCTGCGCTGGATAACAGACCGCTGAACTTTGAGGAGTTTGAGCAGCATATCGACCAGATGTTGTTTGTATCGGCAACGCCCTCTGACTATGAGGCGGAACATGAACTGCTGCGCACGGAGCAGATTATCCGTCCGACAGGGTTATTGGACCCGGAAGTGGATGTGCGGCCTGTAGAGGGACAGATTGATGATTTGATTGCGGAAGTGAACAAAGAAGTGGAAAAGAAACATAAAATACTGGTTACCACATTGACAAAACGTATGGCGGAGGACTTAACGGAATACATGAATGATGTGGGAATCCGTGTAAAGTATCTGCATTCGGATATTGATACGCTGGAACGAGCCGAAATTATCCGTGATATGAGGCTGGATGTATTCGACGTTTTGGTTGGCATCAATCTTTTGCGGGAGGGACTCGATATTCCCGAGATTGCGCTGGTAGCGATTCTGGATGCGGATAAGGAGGGGTTCTTACGTTCAGAAACTTCTTTAATACAGACTATCGGGCGTGCCGCAAGAAACGTGGACGGACACGTTATTATGTATGCCGACCAGATGACGGACTCCATGCAAAACGCAATATCCGAAACAAACAGGCGGCGTGAGATTCAGCAGAAGTATAACGAGGAACATCATATTACGCCGCAGTCCATCAGAAAGTCGGTCCGTGACTTAATCAGCATTTCCAAAGTCATTGCCAAAGAGGAAGTACGCTTTGAGAAAGACCCTGAATCCATGAATGCTCAGGAATTAGAGAAGTTGATTAAAGATGTGGAAAAGAAGATGAAGAAAGCGGCGGCGGATTTGAACTTTGAAGCGGCGGCGGAATTGCGCGACCAGATGGTGAACTTAAAGAAAATGCTAAGAGATATAGAGAAAGGGGCATAATGATAAAATGGCGGATACGGTAAAAATGCGGCCAAGAGAATACATTAAAATCAGAGGAGCCAATGAGCATAATTTAAAAAATCTTAATGTGGACATTCCGAGAAATGAATTTGTTGTTTTAACGGGGCTTTCGGGTTCCGGAAAATCTTCTTTGGCGTTTGATACTATTTATGCGGAGGGACAGAGACGGTATATGGAGTCGCTTTCGTCCTATGCCAGACAGTTTTTAGGACAGATGGAAAAACCGAACGTAGAGAAAATAGAAGGTCTTTCCCCTGCGATATCAATCGACCAAAAATCCACGAACCGGAACCCTCGTTCCACGGTGGGAACGGTTACGGAGATTTATGACTATTTTCGTCTGCTTTATGCAAGGATAGGCATTCCGCACTGCCCGAACTGTGGAAAGGAAATTAGAAGACAGAGCGTGGACCAGATGACGGACCAGATTCTTGCCATGCCGGAGGGAACGAAAATTCAGCTTTTGGCGCCGGTTGTCAGAGGACGTAAGGGCGAACATGCCAAGGTATTTGACAGGGCGAAAAAAAGCGGTTACGTCAGAGTCAGGGTGGATGGAAACCTTTATGAATTATCCGAAGAAATCAAGCTGGATAAAAATATCAAACATAACATTGAAATTATTGTAGACAGACTGGTGGTAAAAGAGGGGATTGAAAGACGTCTGACGGATTCGATAGAAAATGTGCTGGCATTGGCGGACGGTCTGCTGATCCTGGATGTGATTGGCGGCGAACCGATTACATTCAGTGAAAGTTTTTCCTGCCCGGACTGTGGTATCAGCATAGGAGAAATCGAACCGAGAAGTTTTTCTTTCAATAACCCGTTTGGAGCCTGCCCGGAATGTTTCGGCTTGGGATATAAAATGGAATTTGATGCGGATTTGATGATTCCCGATAAAAGCGTGAGCCTGCGGGATGGTGCGATTGTGGTTATGGGATGGCAGTCGAGCGGAAATGACGGCAGTTTTACCAATGCCATCTTACAGGCGCTTGCCAAAGAATACGGTTTCAGTCTGGATACGCCGTTTGGAGAACTGCCTGATTCCATACAGGATATGCTGATTCATGGAACGAACGACAGAAAGGTGGATGTGCATTACAAAGGGCAGCGCGGCGAGGGCGTATACCCGATTGCGTTTGAGGGTCTGATTAAAAATGTGGAGCGAAGATACAGGGAAACCGCTTCGGATATTACAAAACAGGAATATGAAACTTTTATGCGCATTACGCCGTGCAGGGAATGTAAAGGCATGCGTCTGAAAAAAGAGTCGCTTGCCGTAACGGTATGCGATAAAAACATACATGAAATTACTTCTTTTTCCATCAAGAATCTGCATGAGTTTATCGGTAATATGAACCTGACGAAACAGCAGGAATTGATTGGCAAGCAGATTCTAAAGGAAATAAAGGCGCGGGTCGGATTTTTGATAGAAGTCGGCCTGGAATATTTATCGTTATCCAGAGCAACCGGTACATTATCCGGCGGAGAGGCGCAGCGAATCCGACTGGCAACGCAGATTGGTTCCGGTCTGGTCGGCGTGTGCTATATTCTGGACGAACCCAGTATCGGGCTGCATCAGCGGGATAATGACAAACTGATAGCGGCGCTGAAAAATCTGAAGGACATGGGTAATACGCTTATCGTTGTGGAGCATGATGAAGATACGATGTTTGCGGCGGATCATATTGTGGATATCGGTCCGGGTGCGGGTTCCCACGGCGGTGAAGTTGTGGCACAGGGAACTGCGGAAGAAATCATGCAGGTGGAAGAGTCCGTCACAGGGCAGTATTTAAGCGGGAAATTGCAGATTATGATTCCGAAGAGCAGAAGAAAACCGCAGGGCTATCTTACCATCAAGGGAGCGGAGGAAAATAATTTAAAGAAGATAAACGTCAAGCTTCCTTTAAGCGTGATGACATGCGTAACGGGCGTTTCCGGTTCGGGGAAAAGTTCCCTTATTAATGAAATCCTTTATAAACGGCTGGCAAGGGATTTAAACAGAGCCAGAACGATACCTGGGAAGCACCAGAATATTCTGGGAATCGAACAGCTTGATAAGGTAATCGCCATCGACCAGTCGCCAATCGGCAGGACGCCCCGTTCCAATCCGGCGACCTATACGGGCGTTTTTGACCAGATTAGAGATTTATTTGCGGCAACTGCGGACGCCAAGGCAAGAGGTTATAAGAAAGGCAGATTCAGTTTTAATGTGAAAGGCGGACGCTGCGAAGCATGCAGTGGAGACGGTATTTTAAAAATCGAAATGCACTTTCTGCCGGATGTTTATGTACCCTGTGAAGTCTGCGGCGGGAAACGCTACAATAGAGAGACGCTGGAAGTCAAATACAAAGGCAAGAGCATTTATGATGTGCTTGACATGACGGTGGAAGAGGCGCTTCCATTCTTTGAAAATGTACCGTCTATCCGTCGCAAGATAGAGACTTTGTATGATGTAGGCCTTTCCTATGTAAAATTAGGACAGCCCTCCACAACATTGTCCGGCGGCGAGGCGCAGCGTATCAAGCTGGCGACGGAGTTAAGCAGGCGCAGCACCGGTAAAACGATTTATATACTGGACGAGCCGACAACGGGGCTGCATTTTGCGGATGTCAGTAAATTGGTAGATATTCTGCATAAATTAACGGACGGAGGAAATACCGTTGTTGTCATCGAACATAATCTTGACGTGATTAAGACTGCGGATTATATCATAGATTTAGGACCCGAGGGCGGTGACGGCGGCGGAACCGTGATTGCGGAGGGAACGCCGGAGCAGATTGCAAACAATCCTGACTCCTATACCGGAATCTATGTGAAAAAAATGTTGGAAAGGGCGAAAAAATATTGATAAAAATAAAAAATAGGGGTTAAGAAAACTGAAAAACATGCCGATATAACCCTTAAGCATGGATGCTGAAACCAGGACAGACGGAACTGTTCTGGTTTTTGTACCTTAAATTTGTAAAAAATTTGTGAAATCACTTTGAAAAACTCTTTCTTTAGGTTATAATGTATGCAGCGAATTATGCAATTCGATTTGACAGCCCTATTTAGATGTTTAGTTTAGTGGCAATTGGAGATTATGTAAATATGGATACCGTAAGAAAGGGGTTAAAATAAATGCAGTACACAGACATAGGGATTGATTTGGGAACAGCCAGTATTTTGGTTTATATAAGAGGAAAAGGCGTTGTTTTAAAAGAGCCTTCCGTTGTAGCGTTTGATAGGGATACGAATAAAATTAAAGCAATCGGGGAGGATGCCAGGCTGATGCTCGGAAGAACGCCGGGTAATATTGTAGCGGTCAGACCTCTTCGTCAGGGCGTTATTTCCGATTATCAGGTTACAGAGAAAATGATGAAGTATTTCATCCAGAAAGCCTTGGGGAAAAAGACGTTCCGTAAGCCGCGTATTGCAGTGTGTGTACCAAGCGGCGTTACGGAAGTGGAAAAGAAAGCCGTAGAGGATGCTACTTATCAGGCGGGAGCCAGAGAAGTTTCCATTATAGAGGAACCGATTGCGGCGGCTATCGGCGCAGGAATTGATATAGCGAAACCATGCGGCAATATGATTGTGGATATCGGCGGCGGTACATCCGATATCGCGGTTATTTCTTTGGGAGGCACGGTTGTCAGCGCATCTATCAAAATAGCCGGTGATGATTTTGACGAAGCGATTGTACGTTATATGCGTAAAAAACATAATTTATTGATTGGTGAAAGAACAGCGGAGGATTTAAAAATCAGAATCGGTTCCGCTTTTCGGAGACCGGAAGTGGATTATATGGACGTAAGGGGACGTAATCTGGTAACGGGTCTGCCGCGGACCGTTAAGGTATCTTCAGAGGAAACGGAAGAGGCTTTGCATGAAACAACGGTACAGATTGTAGAAACGATTCACAGCGTATTGGAGAAGACGCCGCCGGAACTGGCAGCGGATATTGCGGACAGAGGAATCGTTTTAACCGGAGGCGGAAGCCTGCTTCGCGGTTTGGAAGATTTAATCGCGGCCAAAACGGGAATCAATACCATGACGGCCGAAGACCCTATGACGGCAGTAGCAATCGGAACGGGTAAATATGTAGAATTTCTTGCAGGATATCGGGAGGAATAAAAAATGCTAAAAGGTTTATACACCGCGTATACGGGCATGATTCATGAACAGCACAGAATGGATGTGATGACGAATAACCTGGCGAATGCCAATACGAACGGTTTTAAGAAAGAGGGCGCGACCAGCCAGTCTTTTGACAGCGTGCTGGCTTATAAGATAAAAGATACTTCACAGGCGGGAAATCTGCCGAAGCGTATCGGCGATATGACATTGGGCGTAAAAATCGGTGAAAATTATGTGGACTATTCCGAAGGCCCGCTGAAAGAAACCGGAAACGTGTTGGATTTGGCATTGTCCTCTAATGGATTTTTCAGGGTGGAATTTACGAACAAGGCCGGGGATGTTTCCGAGAAGTATACGAGAGACGGTAATTTCACTATGACCGCCCAGGGATATCTGGTGACGCAGGATGGTGATTTTGTATTAAGCGATACCGGAAGACGGATTCGCCTGAATACGGCGTTAGATATCGGCATTGATAGAATGGGTAATATTTATCAGGACGGCGGATTGGTAGCAACGCTTGGCGTTACGGATTTTGAGGATTACAATTATCTGGAACGGTACGGTGAGAATTATTTTGAAGCAATAGACGGAGCCAGAAGGGCAGAGGCGGAGACGGAAGTCTATTCAGGATATCTGGAACTGGCTAATATGTCCGTTGTAACAGAAATGGTAAATATGATTGCAATTCAAAGACATTATGACGCAAACCAGAAAGTCATTACAACATATGACGACACTTTGGATGATGCGGTAAATCAAACAGGTAGAGTAGGATAGTGCGAAAGGGAGGAAACGTAGAATGGTTAGGAGTTTATGGTCAGCAGCAACAGGCATGAATGCGCAGCAGACGAATGTAGATACAATCGCAAACAATCTTGCAAACGTCAATTCAGCCGGATATAAGGCACAGAAAGCACAGTTTAAATCTTTGCTTTATCAAACCTTGCAGACAACGACAACAACGGCGAACGGAGACCCGAAGCCGACAACATCACAGGTTGGACTTGGTGTGCGGACGGCTTCCATCAATAATATTTATACGCAGGGAAGCTTATTAGAATCGGCAAGCGATACCGCATTTGCGATTGAAGGCGACGGATTCTTTGCGGTACAGGGCGAAGACGGAATGACTTATTATACAAGAAACGGTGACTTTACATGGGCGATTGGAACGAACGGCGGCATGACGCTGACCAATCAGGACGGACTTCCGGTGCTGAATACGGCAGGCAGAGCTATTGCATTGAACCGTACATATATTGCCAGCAGAATTTCCATTTCTCAGGATGGAGAGATTATGTATCCGGATGAAGATAATAATCCGCAGCCTATCGGAATCAGCATTGGCGTTTATCAGTTCAGCAATCCCGGAGGACTGGAAAGACATGGAGATACGCTTCTGGCAGTAACGGATGCGAGTGGTAATGCCCTGAATGAAGCTACAAACGCCAACGTTATGCCAAGTAGAATTATCCAGGGTTATTTGGAAGGCTCCAATGTTTCCGTAGCGGATGAAATGGTAAATTTGATTGTTGCACAGCGTGCTTATGAGATGAACTCTAAAGCGATTACAACATCCGATTCCATGATGGAAACGGCTAACAACTTAAAACGTTAATAAGCTGAAAAATTAGAATTTTTCAGCTGCAAGTTTGAGCAATAGTAAGGAGAGTGATAAATCATGGATATTGCAGGAATGTCAGGGTTGACAAATTATTTGGTGGATTCTAATAAAAATTCAACGGAAGCGTTGGAGAAACAATTAAACAGCGCGGCAAAATCGGAAGCGGCGGAAGAAGAACTGTTAGAAGCGTGTAAGCAGTTTGAGGCATACTTGTGGGAACAGGTTCTGAAAGAAATGGAGAAAACCACGAAACTGTTTGGCAGCGATGACGAAGAAGAAGGGTATGCGGGAAATATGGTAAATACCTTTAAAGACACTTTTATACAAGAAATTGCCACGCAGTTGACCGAGAGTGGACAGGGCGCTAATTCTCTTGCACAGACGCTGTATGAGCAGATGAAGAGAACTTACAGCGCAGAAAATCTGTAAATAGAAATAATCGCTTAATAGATTGTAATAGAAAAGGATAAGTAGGCTGCTGGTTCCGGCAGCCTATTTGTGTACCGGAATATGGCAGAAACAATAAAGGGATATATTGAACATATTATATATCGAAATACGGATAATGGATATACGGTTTTAAATCTGGTCACCGGAGAAGAAGAGATTACCTGCGTTGGTTTTTTCAGAACGATAGACCAGGGGGAGACGATAGAGGCCGAGGGCAGTTATACCGCACATCCCGTTTATGGCGAGCAGTTTAAGATAGAGCATTATCAAGTGACAACGCCGGAAGATGCGTTAAGCATGGAACGTTATCTTGGTTCGGGAGCCATCAAAGGCGTAGGAGAAGCGCTGGCGGCAAGAATCGTAAAAAAATTCGGAGACAATACTTTCCGCATTATAGAGGAGGAACCCGAACGTCTCGCGGAGGTAAAGGGAATCAGCGAGCGGAAAGCGAAAGAGATTGCCATACAGGTATATGAAAAAAAAGACGCCAGAGAAGCGATGATTTTCCTGCAAAAATATGGCATTTCCAATGTTCTGGCAATTCGTATTTATGAAGCATACGGCATGAATCTGTATGGCATTATGAAAGAAAATCCATATAAGCTCGCGGAGGATATTGATGGCATCGGCTTTCGGATTGCGGACGGTATTGCTTCCAGAATAGGCATTCACACGGATTCCGATTACCGCATCAGAAGCGGACTGCTATATACCTTGCAGCAGGCCGGTTCGGAAGGAAACTGCTATCTGCCGGAGAGCATTTTGCTGCAAAGGGCGGGGGAATTATTGGAACTGGAACCCTCTCTTATGGAGCCGCAGCTTCAGAATATGGCTATGGATAAAAAAATCGTCATTAAAATGCCGGACGCCGGAGAGAGCGAGCGGAAAGTGTATGCCGCGGTTTATTATTTTGCCGAATTAAACTGCGCTAAAATGCTGCATGACTTGAATATTTCCATACAGGATGAGAATTATCTTTCGTTGCAGGAACCTAAGGTTTTAGAAAAAATAGAAAATCTGGAAAAAGAATTACAAATAGAATTGGACGATCTGCAAAAAAAAGCCGTTACAGAGAGCATTAAAAATGGTATTATGATATTATCAGGCGGGCCGGGTACGGGAAAGACAACGACAATTAATATGATTATCCGGTATTTTCTGGCGGAGGAAATGGATATTTTTCTGGCGGCTCCTACGGGGCGCGCCGCCAAACGCATGACGGAAACAACGGGATATGAAGCAAGAACAATCCACCGCCTGCTGGAATTAAGCAGCGCAGTTTCATCGGAAACAAAATCCGCACGGTTTGAGCGGAATGAAGAAAACCCGTTGGAAGCGGACGTCATTATTATTGACGAAATGTCAATGGTGGATATTTTTCTGTTTCAGTCGCTTTTAAAAGCGGTAGCGGTCGGCACAAGGTTAATTATGGTAGGAGACGTCAATCAGCTTCCATCCGTCGGACCGGGACAGATTTTACAGGATTTATTAAGAAGCGGGTGCTTTCCGGTTGTTATGCTGGAAAAGATTTTCAGACAGGCAAAAGAAAGCGATATCGTTTTAAATGCCCACAGGATTCATGCAGGGCAGGATATTGTTCTGGATAATAAGAGCAGGGATTTTTTCTTTCTGGAGAGAAATAACGCTGATGTTATCTATAAACATATGATACAGTTGATTTTGGAAAAACTTCCGCCCTATGTCGGGGCGCAGCCCTATGATATACAGGTGTTGACGCCGATGCGAAAAGGCAGGCTCGGCGTGGAAATGTTAAACGGTATTTTGCAAAAATATTTGAATCCGCCGTCAGAGCAGAAGAAAGAATATACAAACGGCGACATTTTATTCCGGGAAAAAGATAAGGTGATGCAGATTAAAAATAATTATCAGTTGGAATGGGAAGTGGTAAGCCGCTATGGAATACCGATTGATAAGGGCCTGGGCGTTTTTAACGGCGATATCGGCATCATTGCGGAAATCAGTGAATATGCCCGCAGCATGGTGATAGAATTTGATGAACATAGAAGAGTCACCTATTCCTTTGACCAGTTGGATGAAATAGAACTTGCCTATGCGGTCACGATACATAAGTCGCAGGGAAGCGAATATCCGGCGGTTATTATGCCGCTTTTATCCGGCCCTAAGATGCTGTTTAACAGAAATCTGCTCTATACGGGCGTTACCAGGGCAAGAAACTGTGTTACGATTTTAGGAAGCAGTGAAACCGTTCAGGAAATGATTGATAATAATTACCAAAACAGACGTTATACCGGTCTGGCGGACAGGATAAAAGAGTTATTTAGCGCAGTTGACGTCTGATTTGCGCCGCCGCAGGCGGCATGGAGGTTTGTGTGAAAAATCCGTTCAAGTTTTTCTATGGGATGCTTCTGGATTTGGTTTATCCGAGAAGATGTCCTGTCTGCGATAAGGCGGTAAAACCGTTCGGCAGCCTTATCTGTGAAGAATGTACGAAAAAAATCAAATATGTAAACGCGCCGTATTGTCAGAAGTGCGGAAAAGAATTAAAAGATAAAAGAGCATTTTTTTGTCATGACTGCGCGCATAAAGAGCATAAATATGACAAAGGAATGGCGCTTTTTTCTTATCCTGATGTGGCGGATTCCATATACCGCTTCAAATATCAGAAAAGACAGGAGTATGCGGCATATTATGCGGAGAGAATGGCATGCGTCTTAGGTGAAAAGATTTTAGCTTTACATCCGGATGCGTTAGTGCCGGTTCCGATTCATCCCGCGAAAAAAAGAGCGAGAGGATATAATCAGGCACAAGTCCTTGCCGAAGAACTCGGGCGGATTTTGGATATCCCGGTAAATGCAAAAATAATCAAAAGAGTACGTAAAACCATTCCCATGAAAGAATTATCCGTAACGCAAAGACAAAATAATTTGAAAAAGGCTTTTAAAATCTCTCATAATGATGTAAAATTAAGTACGATTGTAATTATTGATGATATTTATACGACAGGAAGTACAATCGACGCTATGGCGCATGAACTGCGCCAGGCAGGCATTAAACATATTTATTTTGCAACCTTAGCTATAGGAAATGGAATATGATTGGAGGAAACGCTATGAATGTACGAAATTGTAAAAAATGCGGCAAGATTTTCAACTATGTATCAGGACCGCCGATTTGTATGCAGTGCAGGGAAAAGTTAGAAGAAAAGTTTCAGGAAGTCAAAAAATATATTGAGGAAAACCATCATGCGTCTATTCCGCAGGTTGCGGAAGCATGTGAGGTTTCCACGAATCAAATCCATCAATGGCTGCGCGACGAACGTTTGCAGCTTGCGGAAGGATCAGGTATTGCTCTGCTTTGCGAGAACTGTGATGCACCGATTCTTTCAGGCCGTTTTTGTGAAAAATGCAAAAATACGATGGCAAATAAATTAAGCGACAGCATTAAGAAGCCGGAAGCGCCGAAACCAAAGGTGAAAAAGGATACCAAAGAAAATCCCAAGATGCGCTTCTTGAACTAGCTGTGGACGGGAGATTTTCATGCTGAATGAAGAGCGAGTGGTCTTGATGACCAAATTGGCTTCTTATGAAACGAATGAAGGCAGGAAAAATGTAGCGATTGGCAATTACTTTCGCAGTGATTATATCGGTTGGCAGGTATTAAAATCCATTATAAGTGCGACTATTGCATTTGTAGTGGTTTTTGCCATGTATATTTTTTATGATTTTGAAATCTTTATGATGGATATCTATAAAATGGATTTGTTGGAATTTGGCAAAAACGTGCTGCTGGCATATGCTGCTGTAGTGGGTTCCTATGCTGTAATTTCGTATTTTGTTTATGCCTACCGTTACAGCCGGGCGCGCAAAAGCCTGCGGCTGTACTATATGAATCTGCGGAAATTAGCGGGTATGTATGGCCATAAGCAACAATCATGATACATTTTGAGAGGAAAAACCATGACAACGTTACTTGTTGTAAAACAGTACATGAAGCTGTTTTACAGTAAATATGAGATTTATATTACGCCTTTTTTGAAATTTATGCTGGCATTTATTGCCCTTTTGCTGATTAATTCACATTTAGGGTATATGGCGGGAATTGACAGGCTCCCTCTTGTTTTAATTGTGGCGCTGATGTGTTCTTTTATGCCGACGAATTTCATAGTGATTATGGCGGCCCTTTTTATACTGCTGCATTTATATGCTTTCAGTCTGGAATGCACGGTTGTGATAGGGGCGGCTTTTCTGCTCATGTTTTTGCTGTATTTCAGATTTTCACCGAAAGATACGGTAGTAGTTGTGCTGACGCCGATTTGTTTTCTCATGAAAATTCCATATGTGATTCCTATTTCCATGGGTCTGTTAGGAACTCCGGCATCCGCGGTATCCGTTGCCTGCGGCGTTATTGCATACTATATGCTTCATTATGTCAATGAAAATGTAAGGATACTAAGCGGCATGGCAGATGAAGAAACCGCGGCAAAGTTTAAAATCGTAATTGACGGCATTCTGAATAATAAGGAAATGGTGGTAACGATTGTGGCTTTTGCGGTTACACTGATATTAGTTTATGTAATCAGAAGACTCAGTATTGATTACGCCTGGACGATTGCCATGGCGGCAGGCGCCTTTGTGAATATTATGGTTATCCTGATTGGAGACCTGATGTTCGATACGCAGGTTTCGCTGTTGGGAGTGATTATCGGAACGATTATTTCTTTTCTGCTGGTGGTGGTACTGCAGTTTTTCGTATTTCATGTGGACTACAGCAGGACGGAAAAAGTACAATTTGAGGATGACGAGTATTATTATTATGTGAAAGCAGTGCCGAAAGTGACTGTGGCGAGACCGGAAAAACAGGTTAAGCATATTGCAGGACAGCCAAAGAGCAGAAATATAAAATAAAGATAAGTAGGAATCGTTATGCAGCAGGTTAATATCTTAATCGAAAAATATTTATCTAAATTGCATATGCCGTCTATCGTCTGGACAGATGTTGCGGAAATCTTTATTATTACATTTATCCTGTACCATATACTGCTTTGGATTAAAAGCACAAGGGCATGGGCGCTTTTAAAGGGCGTTTTGGTAATCGGCGCCTTTGTTGTGATTGCCGTTTTTTTTGAAATGAATACGATTTTGTGGATTGTCACGAATCTGTTCAGTATTGCGGCAATAGCGATGGTTGTCGTCTTACAGCCGGAACTGCGCAAAGCGTTAGAGGAATTGGGAAGAAAGAATCTGCTTTCCTCTATTTTGCCGTTTGATTCCTCAAAAGCGGACGGCGGCCGTTTATCGGACCGTACCATTAATGAAATAGTCAAAGCTTCCGTAGAAATGGGTAAGGCGAAGACGGGCGCTTTGATTGTCATACAAAACGAACAGCCGTTAAATGAATACGAACGAACCGGCATTGACGTGGATGCCATTGTTTCCAGTCAGCTTCTTATCAATATTTTTGAGCATAACACGCCGTTACATGACGGTGCGGTTATCGTAAAAGACAACCGCGTCAGCGCGGCAACCTGCTATCTGCCGTTATCGGATAATATGGCGTTGAGTAAGGAACTTGGAACAAGGCATCGTGCGGGAGTCGGCATTTCAGAGGCAACGGATTCCATGACGGTCATTGTTTCAGAAGAAAATGGAAAAATAAGCGTTGCCTACCATGGCACATTGGAACGCGGGTTGGATGCGGAACGCCTGCGGGAGATTCTCCACAGTATTCAGAATAAACCGATAGAGGAGAAAAAACGGAAGTTATGGAAAGGCAGGTTCAAAAATGAAGAATAGATTAATGCAGAACTGGGGATTGAAACTGTCTTCTTTCCTGGTTGCGGTTATTCTATGGATTATTGTTACAAATATCAATGATCCGGTCGGAACATTCAGGGCATACAATGTACCCGTTAAGATTCAAAACGCTGATTTGATTACGGATAACGGGCAGGTTTATGAAGTGCTGGATGGTACGGACGTTATTGATACTGTCACGATACAGGCAAAACGTTCCATTATTGATTCTTTGAATGAAAGCAATATTGTTGCCGTTGCGGATATGAACGACTTAACCAGGCTGAATACGATTAATATCCGCCTGTCAACAAACAAGTATAATGATAAACTGGAAAGCATCAAGGGAAATATAGACAGTGTCAGATTAAACATTGAGAATGAAAAGACAAAGACGCTGCAGCTTAGAACGGAAACAACGGGTGAGGTAAAAGAAGGATATATTGTGGGAGATATGACCGCAGAGCAGAACCTGATAGCGGTATCCGGACCGGAATCCGTTATTTCACAGGTAAAAAGAGCGGTTGCATCGGTAGATATTTCCGGCTTTACCAATAATATCGGAACGGATGCGGAAATTCGCCTGTATGATGAAAATGATAAATTAATTACATCTAATACGATTGTTAAAAATATCAGCAAAGTACGTGTCACCGTGGAAATTTTAGAGACGAAGACGGTTGCCATCAACTGGCAAACAACCGGTGTTCCGGCGAGAGGCTATGAGGCGACGGGAGAAATTTCCGCAACGCGAAACAGTGTTGTCATTGCCGGACGTTCTAAGCTGATAGCGACTATTGACGCGATTGAGATTCCTGAGACGGTGCTGGATATTACCGGGGTAACGGAAAATTTTGAGACGATTATAGATTTACACGATTATCTTCCTGACGGCGTTATCCTTGCGGAAGATGATTTTGAAGGAAAAGTCCGCGTGGACGTTATGGTGGAACCGGTCGAGGAAAGAACTATCACAATACCCGTAAACAGGATTCATATCACCAATATGCCGGAAGGCTTTGTATATGAACTTGCAGATGATGAGGACGCGTATGAAGTGACGCTGGTCGGATTGGCGCGGGATTTGGATGAACTGGATATCAGCGCATTACAGGCAACGGTCGATATAGCGGCGTTTATGGAGGAACGTGAAATGGAAGAGATGAGCGCCGGTCATTATACGGTTGCGCTTACGCTTAATCTGGAAGAAGATAAAATAACGCAGAAAAATACGACACATATAAGGCTGAATATAACGGAAAGAGGATAAGTAAGAATGGAGGATGATGATGAGCAGATTGTTTGGTACGGATGGCGTCAGGGGCGTGGCAAATGAGGAATTAACTCCGCAGCTTGCAATGCAGTTAGGGCAGGCGGGAGCTTACGTGCTTTCCAAAGAAAATGAGCATAAGCCGACCATTATGGTGGGATGCGATACCAGAATTTCAGGCGATATGCTGGCGAACGCACTGATGGCAGGAGCCTGTTCCGTAGGAGCAAATGCGGTTTATGTAGGCGTGGTTCCTACCCCGGCAGTCGCTTATCTGACAAGGAAGTATAAAGTAGATGCGGGCGTTGTTATTTCGGCTTCCCATAATACGGTGGAATTTAACGGCATTAAGTTTTTCGACGGGAACGGTTATAAGCTTCCGGATTCTTTGGAAGACGAGATAGAATCCCTTATCCGTAATGGGATGCAGGGCATTAAATTCCCGATTGGCGCAGGCATTGGTAAAATCAAATACCGTACCGACGCCAGGGAAGAATATATTAACCATGCAATTCAGGCCGTTAAAGTGGAATTGCAGGGCATGAAAATTGTAGTGGATTGTGCGGAGGGCGCTTCCTTTTATACTTCCGTAGAAGCTTTGAAAGAATCGGGTGCAGAGATTGTCGCCATTCATAATAACCCGGACGGCACAAATATCAACGCGAACTGCGGTTCCACGCATATGCAGGAACTGCAGGCAAGGGTTGTATATGAGAAAGCCAATCTGGGGCTTGCTTTTGACGGGGATGCCGATCGCCTGCTTGCCGTAGATGAAAACGGTAAGATTGTAGACGGCGACCAGATTATGGCGATTGTCGGCTGCCATATGAAAGAGCAGGGAAAATTAAAACAGGACACTATCGTGGCAACCGTAATGAGTAACCTCGGATTTTTCCTGATGGGTGAAAAAAATGATATCCATATCGAGCAGACGAAAGTCGGCGACAGATACGTGTTAGAGAGGATGCGTGAAATCGGCGCAAGTTTAGGCGGCGAACAGTCAGGGCATGTTATTTTCCTGGATGAAAATACGACGGGCGACGGACTTCTCAGCGCGCTTCATTTACTACAGGTTGTAGTGGAAACAAAGAAACCTCTTTCCGAACTGGCGCAGGTAATGGAAGTGATGCCGCAGGCGCTTGTCAATGCGAAAGTGCCTAACCATAAAAAAGAGCATTATATGGATTATCCTGAAATTGCGGATGCAATCGCCGCGCTGGATAAGAAATTTGCAGGGGAAGGCCGCGTCTTAATCAGACCGTCGGGAACCGAGCCGTTAGTCCGTGTTATGATAGAGGGCAAAGACCAGAAGATGATTGAGGCGGAAGCAAGGAAACTGGCGGAATTGATACAGAACTGTATGCTTTAAAAATCCGGGCTTTGCCCTGTATGATAAGAATTGCGTTGCAATTATGGAAGAGATTATGTATAATAGAAAAAGGATTATGAATTGGAGGGGATGAGGGTATGGTAAGTCAAAAGGTAGTCATAAAGAACCCGACAGGGCTACATCTAAGACCAGCAGGTATCCTATGCAAGGAAGCGATGAAATTTAAATCATTGATTACCTTTTCATTCAAGGAAAATACAGCGAATGCGAAAAGTGTATTGAGCGTGTTGGGTGCATGTGTCAAGAGCGGTGATGAGATTGAATTTGTATGTGATGGGGAAGACGAAGAAGAAGCTTTAAAATCTCTTATCAGCGCTATTGAAAGTGGTCTCGGTGAATAAATACTATCCAATAAGCCCGTTGTATTGACGGGCTTTTTTATTGCACAGGGGCGCTAAGGAGGTTTACAGCTAAAAGCTGCACGCGCCCCGCGCGGCGAGTAGGGGTAAAGGCTTCCCTACTCGATTTAATAAAAAGGGAAAGGATGATTATCAAATGTTAAATTATCAAAGATATAGAAAAAATCCGGTAGTGGATTATCCGGAAAGAGAATGGCCAAACAAGGAAATTACAAAGGCGCCTATCTGGTGCAGCGTGGATTTGCGAGACGGAAATCAGGCATTGATTGACCCGATGATTGTACAGGAGAAGATTGAGTTTTTTAATTATCTGATTAAGCTTGGGTTTAGGGAGATTGAAATCGGTTTTCCGGCGGCGAGTCAGATTGAATATGATTTTCTACGCCAGCTTATCGACCGTAAAATGATACCTGATGATGTGGTCGTACAGGTATTAACGCAGTGCCGTGAAGAACTGATTGACAGGACGTTTGAATCGATTGAGGGCTGTAAGCAGGCGGTTGTCCATATTTATAATTCTACATCCACTTTACAAAGGGATGTTGTCTTTAATATGAATAGGGAGCAGATTATCAATATTGCCGTAGAGGGTACGAAGATGGTAAAAGAGCGCGCGAAGAATTTCCCAGGTAAAATTATATTGGAATATTCGCCGGAGAGCTTTACCGGAACGGAGTTAGACTTTGCACTGGAAATATGTACCGCAGTACAGGAGGCATGGGGATCGACCAAGGAAGAGCCGATGATTATCAACCTGCCCTCTACGGTGGAGATGAATACGCCGAATGTCTATGCCGACCAGATTGAGTGGATGAATAAACATTTTAAAAACCGTGAAACCATTATTTTGAGCGTACATCCGCACAATGACAGGGGAACCGGCGTAGCAAGCGCGGAACTTGCTCTGCTTGCCGGAGCGGAACGCGTTGAGGGAACGCTGTTTGGCAACGGGGAAAGAACCGGTAACGTGGATATTTTAAATATCGCTTATAATATGTTTTCACAGGGAATCAATCCTGAACTTGCCATCGAGCATATCAATGAAAGCATTGAAATTTATGAAAGGTGTTGTAAGCTGCCAATTCATCCCAGACACCCTTATGCAGGGAAAATGGTCTTTACGGCATTTTCCGGGTCCCATCAGGATGCTATCAATAAGGGCGTAAAAGCGATGAAAGAGCGTAACAGCCAAATATGGCAGGTTCCTTATCTGCCGATTGACCCGGCGGATATCGGAAAAGAATACGAGCCGATTGTCAGAATCAACTCCCAGTCGGGAAAAGGCGGCGTTGCCTTTATTATGGATACTTATTTCGGTTTCAAACTGCCGAAAGGTATGCACAAAGAATTTGCTAATGTCATTCAGGAGATTTCCGAAAAGCAGGGCGAGGTTTCTCCCGACCAGATTATGGACTGCTTCCGTGAGGAATATTTAAACCGCAAAGAGCCGATTCACTTCCGCAAACTGCGTGTGGATGATTTAAGCGGCGAGACAAAATCGGAGTTTGATACTAAGGTAACCGTCACCTATACGGACCATGGCGTGGAAAAAGTATACGAGGCGGTAGGAAACGGCCCGATTGACGCGGCAAAGAGAGGATTAAAAGAGGAACTGTCCATTGACATTAAGATTCTGGATTACGAGGAACATGCGCTGCAGAGCGGTTCCAATTCACAGGCGGCGGCATATATCCATCTGCTTGACGTAGACAGCGGCAGGGTTACTTATGGCGTCGGCGTAAGCTCCAATATTACAAGGGCGTCTGTCAGAGCGATTTTCTCGGCGGTGAACCGCTTAGAACTCGGTTAAATGTTCCGGTAAAAAGAGGCGCGCCAAAGCGCAGAAAAGGAGAATGATGATGGAAAAGCAGATAGAAGAGTTAAAGAAAATCATAGAAGAAAGTAATAACATTGTATTTTTCGGCGGCGCGGGCGTTTCCACGGAAAGTGGGATTCCGGATTTTCGCAGCGTGGACGGTTTGTACAACCAGAAATATGATTATCCACCGGAAACGATTTTAAGCCATAGCTTTTACAGGCAGAAGACAGCGGAATTTTATCGTTTCTATCGTGATAAGATGCTTTGTCTGGATGCAAAGCCCAACGCGGCGCATATAAAACTTGCCCAGTGGGAAAAAGAGGGGAAGTTAAAGGCGGTTATTACACAGAATATAGACGGACTGCATCAGGCGGCGGGCAGTAAGGTGGTATTGGAACTGCACGGTTCCGTGCTGCGTAACTATTGCGAAGACTGCGGTAAGTCCTATGATGCGGAATATATCCTGCATTCCGAAGGCGTACCGACATGTACATGCGGCGGCAGCATTAAACCGGATGTTGTTTTGTACGAAGAGGGCTTGAACCAGAAGACGTTAGAGGATGCCGTACGTTATATCAGCGAAGCGGATGTTCTGATTATTGGAGGCACTTCCCTGGCGGTTTACCCGGCGGCCGGCTTGATTGATTATTACCGCGGCAATAAGCTGATATTGATTAATAAAACACCGACGCCCCGCGACAGGTCGGCGGATTTGGTCGTACAGGGAAGCATCGGGGAGATTTTCTCGCAACTGTAAAAAGGCAGGGGTGTTAAAATGGATATTCAGGCAGGCGATATCGTGAAATTGAAGAAACAGCATCCCTGCGGTTCAAAAGAATGGGAAGTGCTGCGTATTGGGGCAGATTTCCGGTTAAAATGCCGGGGATGCGGACACCAGATTATGATTGCGCGCAGACAGATAGAAAAAAATATAAAGGAAATTATTCCAAAACCTTGAAAAAATTCAGTGGATGTGGTAACATAATAGTCCGTGATGTTATATTATAACAAACAGTCAAAATTATCCTTGCTCCTGCTATATGAGAGGGGCCAGAGACCAAAAGGAGGTAACAAGCATGAACAAATATGAATTAGCCGTTGTTGTTAGTGCGAAAATCGAAGATGACGAGAGAGCTGAGACAGTAGAAAAATGCAAAGCTCTGATTGAAAGATTCGGTGGACAAGTTACGAACGTTGATGACTGGGGTAAGAGAAGATTAGCTTACGAAGTACAGAAAATG
Source organism: Bacillus sp. (in: firmicutes) (assembly GCA_023666125.1). Taxonomy (GTDB): domain Bacteria; phylum Bacillota; class Clostridia; order Lachnospirales; family Lachnospiraceae; genus UBA3282. Next base: position 25,354 of record JAMPCN010000026.1, read on the forward strand.
AAAGACGCTTTCTATTACTTCATCCAGTTCGACGCTGAAAGCACTGTTCCGGCGGAAATTGAAAGCCGTGTTCGTATTATGGACAATGTAATCAGGTACTTGTGCGTGAAACAAGACGAGAAAAAGTAGAAAGAGGTACTTAATGAATAAAGTTATTCTTATGGGGCGTTTAACGAGAGATCCGGAAGTAAGGTATTCTCAAGGTGATAACGCAATGGCGATTGCCAGATATACATTAGCTGTAGACAGAAGATTTAACCGTAACGGAGACGAAAATACCGCAGATTTTATCAACTGTGTTGCCTTTGGCAGAGCAGGGGAGTTTGCGGAGAAGTATTTCCGGAAAGGAATCAAGATTGCAGTGACGGGACGCATCCAAACAGGCAGTTATACCAACAAGGATGGCGTTAAAGTATATACAACGGATGTTGTTGTGGAAGACCAGGAATTTGCCGAGAGCAAAAACAGCAGTTCAGGAGACGGGGGATATGTCGGCGGAGGCAGCAGACCTGAACCGGCAGCGGCTGGAGACGGCTTTATGAATATTCCGGATGGCATCGACGAGGAACTGCCCTTTAATTAGTAGATGAATAGGAGGTAATCATTATGGCTTATAATAAAGCAGAAAAGCCTGAATTCCCTGCAAAGAGAAAAGGCGGAATCCGCAGAAGAAAGAAAGTATGCGTATTTTGTGGAAAAGATAATCTGATTGACTACAAAGATGTGAATAAATTAAAAAGATATGTCTCTGAAAGAGGTAAGATTCTTCCCAGAAGAATTACCGGAAACTGTGCAAAGCACCAGAGAGCATTGACAGTAGCAATCAAACGTGCAAGACACGTGGCATTGATGCCTTATGTGCAGGATTAATTAATCGCATAAGGATAAGAAAAGTAACTTTAAAGGCGGAGCGGATATGCTCCGCCTTTATTTATATAATAGGAAATTCCCTGATAAGAGATAATCGCGCAGCGATTTTCTCGTTAGCACTATATCTGTCACATTATGAAGAAAAAGAACAATATATTGATGTGGCAAGACTTTCCAAAAAATGATATACTTATAATGTTATGTAATCATAAAACTGGAAAATTGTGCTTACACCCAAACTCGCAGGTTGAGTAAGCGTGGGGTAATATGATGAAAAATAGTGTAAAATTAAAAGGAAGGCTAAAGTCTTACTTACAGTCTTCTTTATATCTGGGGTTTTTGCTGATAGCAGTAGATGTTCTGATATATTTCATTGATTATCGGGCGGGTCTGGTACTTACCTGCTTTATCGTTTTTTATCTTGCAATTATCCTTTCCCTGATGTTTTACAATAAGCCCATTATTATCAATGAGCTGATTAGTTTCGCCACGCAGTATGGACAGATACAGCGGCGGCTTCTGCGCGATTTGGATTTGCCGCACGCTCTGTTGGACGAGAACGGTAAGATTATCTGGACGAATATTGCTTTTGAAAAGGCTGTAGATAAGGAAAAAGGATACCGAAAATCCATTACCTCGCTTTTTCCATCCATTACCAGAGACAGGCTTCCGGGAAGCGGAGAAGAAGATGAAGTAGAATTTAATGTGGATTACGGAGAGTGTAATTACATTGCCAAGCTGAAGAAGATATCTTTAAAAGAAATGGCGCAAAACAGCGATATTATCGAGGCGAAAGGTTACGACGGCTATCTGATAGCCCTGTATCTGTTCGATGAAACCGCTCTGCGGATTGCGTTACAGGAAGTAGATGACCAGAGCCTTGCGGTCGGTTTGATTTATCTGGATAACTATGAAGAGGCGTTGGAAAGTGTAGAGGAAGTCAGGCGTTCTCTTTTGATTGCCTTAATAGACAGGAAAGTAAATAAATATATTGCCGCGCTTGACGGTATTTGCAAGAAGATGGAAAAAGACAAATACCTGGTTATTATGCGCAAAAAAGCGGCGGCGCTTTTGCAGGATAACCGTTTTGATTTATTAGAGGATGTCAAAACGGTCAATATCGGTAATGAAATGGCGGTTACCTTAAGTATCGGCGTAGGATTAAACGGACTGACCTATGCGCAGAACTATGAATTTGCCAGAAATGCAATCGATTTGGCATTGGGGCGCGGCGGTGACCAGGCGGTTGTTAAGATGCCGGAAAATGTTATGTATTACGGCGGTAAGAGCCAGCAGGTAGAAAAGAGTACCCGTGTTAAAGCAAGGGTTAAGGCACATGCGTTAAAAGAAATTATTTCCATTAAAGATGAAGTGTTTGTCATGGGTCATCGTCTGGGCGACACGGACAGTTTTGGCGCGGCAGTCGGTATTTACCGGATTGCCAAGACCTTGGGAAAACCGGCGCATATCGTTTTAAACGATGTTACGGCCTCTATGCAGCCTATGGTTGAAATGTTTAAGAATAACGATGACTATGAAGAGGATATGATTGTAGGAAGCGTACAGGCGTTAGAAATGATTGGCAGCAATGCGGTTTTGGTTGTTGTCGATGTGAATAAGCCGAGTATTACGGAATGCCCGGATTTGTTGAAACATTGCAATTCCATCGTTGTATTCGACCATCACAGGCAGGGGTCGGAAATTATTGAGAATGCAACGTTATCTTATATCGAGGCATATGCTTCCTCGACCTGTGAAATGGTTTCGGAGATATTGCAGTATATCGGCGATTCGGTACGGATTAAGTCAGAAGAGGCGGATTGTTTGTATGCGGGCATGATAATCGATACCAATAACTTTATGACGAAGACCGGCGTCAGAACCTTTGAAGCGGCGGCATTCCTGCGTAGAAACGGCGCTGACGTGACGCGGGTGCGTAAACTCTTTAGGGATGATGCCGCAGAATATAAAACGAAAGCGGATGCAGTCAGTCAGGCGGAGATTTACAGGCAGTCTTATGCAATTTCCATCTGCCGGGGAGAACATGTGCAGAGTCCTACGGTGATAGGCGCGCAGGCGGCTAATGAGCTGTTGAATATTAAGGGAGTTAAGGCCAGCTTTGTTATAACGGAATACAACGGCGTCATCTATGTTTCCGCGCGTTCCATTGACGAAGCGAACGTGCAGGTAGTGATGGAGCGAATGGGCGGCGGCGGCCATATGAATGTGGCGGGCTGTCAGATGCAGGGCAGCGTGGAAGACGCTATCGGCATGTTGAAGCAGACGCTGGATACGATGATTGAGGAAAGAGAACTGGAATAGAGAAGCAGGAAAGGACAGGTTTATTGATATGAAAGTGATTTTATTACAGGACGTTAAGTCTTTAGGGAAAAAAGGTGAAATTGTCACTGTCAGCGACGGTTATGCCAGAAATTTTATCCTGCCGAAAGGATTGGGCTTAGAGGCGGACGCAAAGAACCTGAATGATTTAAAACTCCAGAAAGCCAATGATGAAAAAGTGGCAAAGGAGCAGTTGGAGGCGGCAAAGGAATTTGCTAAAGAACTTGAGACAAAGGAAGTAATCGTCAAAATGAAGTCCGGCGAGGGCGGCAGAACATTCGGTTCTATTTCTTCCAAGGAAATTGCGGCGGAAGCCAAAAAACAGTGCAATCTGGAACTGGATAAGAAAAAGATTCAACTCCCGGAGGCAATAAAATCGTTGGGCGTGTATGAGGTAAGCGTAAAGCTGCATACCAAAGTAACGGGAAAGCTGAAAGTAAAAGTTGTTGAAGAATAGAGAAATAGCAAAAGGGATGGAGACGGAACATGCCACAGCAGGTGGAAGAGGCATTGTTAAAAAGAATATTACCACACAGCATTGAAGCGGAACAATCGGTTATCGGTTCCATGATTATGGACAGGGAGGCAATCGTTGTCGCCTCGGAAATCATTGTGGGAGACGATTTTTACAGCAAACAGTACGGTATTTTGTTTGAAACGATGGTGGAGCTAAACGACGAGGGCAAGCCGGTTGACTTGGTGACGTTACAGGACAGGCTGAAAGAAAAGGACGTACCGCCCGAGGTCAGCAGTCTGGAATTTGTCAGGGATTTGATTACGGCAGTTCCGACTTCCGCCAATATCAAATATTATGCGAATATTGTAGCGGAGAAGTCCACGCTTCGTAAATTGATTAAGCTAAACGAAGAAATCGCCAACACCTGTTATGTGGGCAAAGAGAATCTGGAAGTTATTTTGGAGGATACCGAGAAGCGCGTTTTTGACCTGGTACAGCGCAGGAATATGGATGACTTTGTTCCTATCAGACAGATTGTGATGAACGCCATGGACAGGATTGAGAGAGCTTCTCATAACAAAGGCAACGTAACGGGCGTAGCGACAGGTTTTATTGACCTCGATTACAGAACGGCCGGTATGCAGCCGTCAGATTTGATTCTCGTAGCCGCAAGGCCATCCATGGGGAAAACCGCCTTTGTTTTAAATATTGCGCAGTATGTGGCTTTTAAGCAGAATCAGACGGTAGCGATTTTCAGTCTGGAAATGTCAAAGGAGCAGTTGGTGAACCGTCTTTTTTCCATGGAATCGAAAGTCGATTCTCAGCATTTGCGGACAGGTAATCTTTCCGATGATGAATGGGAGAAGCTAATTGAAAGCGCGGGCATTATCGGTAAATCCAATCTGATTATTGATGACACACCGGGTATCAGCATTTCGGAACTGCGCTCCAAATGCCGTAAGTATAAATTAGAGCATCATTTGGATATGATTATCATTGACTATTTACAGTTGATGTCGGGAAGCGGACGCGGTACGGATTCCAGACAGCAGGAAATTTCAGATATTTCCCGTTCGCTAAAGGCTCTGGCAAGAGAGTTGAACGTACCGGTTATAGCATTGTCACAGCTTAGCCGTGCCGTGGAGCAGAGACCGGATCACAGGCCAATGCTTTCGGATTTGCGTGAATCCGGCGCTATCGAGCAGGACGCTGATGTGGTTATGTTCATTTACCGCGACGATTATTATAATAAAGATACGGAAAAAAGAAATATTGCGGAAATTATTATCGCGAAACAAAGAAACGGCCCTATCGGCACGGTGGAGCTGGTCTGGTTACCGGATTTTACCAAGTTCGGAAACTTACAGAGATAAGATAGAACAAAAGCATATAAGACAAATACAAAAGAGGACAAACCCGGATAGGGTTTGTCCTTTTGCGTCTAATGGAAAGCTGCGGTTAGGCTAAAAGAAAGGGGAATGGAAAATGGGTCAGGAAATGTTATTGATTTCAGAAGCGGCAAAACAGGTACAGGTGGAAACTCATGTTCTGCGCTATTGGGAGGAAGAATTACAGCTTCCGATTAAAAGAAACGAGATGGGGCATCGTTATTATACGATGGAAGATGTTGCGCAGTTTAGGGAAATTAAAGTATTAAAGGAGCAGGGATTGCAATTAAAGGCAATCAGAACGATTTTGCAAAAGGAGGGGCAGGAAAATATGGCAGCGGACAAGCCAAAGGAAGATGCGGCTATGGACTATCTTATCGGTAAAAAACAAAAATATATCGTTTCTTTATCGGGGGAGGAAAGCAGAGAGGAAAAGGCGAACAGATTACAATATCTGTTACAGCACATGATGGTGGAGACCGTAAAAAATGCCAACAGGGAACTTTGCACGGAAATCAAGGAAAGCATCTTAAAAGAACTGGATTATCAATTCCGTGCCAGGGAGGAAAAAGAAGAGGAACACTGGAAAAGGGAAGAGGAACATTTTAAAAAAGTGGATGAAATGTTGAGCCAGCGCCGCCGTGTCAAGGAAAAACCGCCCAAAAAGGAAAAGAAGTGGAAGAAGTTTTAAACAACATTTTCCATACTGTGATATAATTAAAAGAACGGAATGGAATTGTATGGCGGAAGATAAAAATAGGTTGTCAATTTGTAGGGATTTGCTATAATAAATGCGTGGCATAAATATCACAGGATACGAAAAAGGAGGTTAATTATGACTTTACGACAAGAAGCATATGCTATGATTGATGCGTTACCGGATGATGACAGTATTCAATTTTTTATAGATATGATAAAGCAGTTTAATAGCGTGATGAAAAAAAATAAGCGGATGTCTGAAGTTCAGAATACGGTCTCTGGAAAAAGACAGGCATTTTTACACATGGAAGAAATGAAAAAGAAATATCCTTTTCCGGCAGATTATGATTATGAGCAAGTGAGAAGAGAGGCTATGGAAGAAAAATATGGTTGTATTAATTGACACAAATGTCATATTAAATTATATTACAGAGCGGGAAGACCGATTTCGAGAGTCCTCAAAAATAGTGATGGATTTATGTTCACAGGAAAAAGTAAATGGATATATCGCTTTTCATTCATTATCTATTATATGGTATTCACTTCGGATTCCGGAGGAAAGAAAACGAATGTGGCTTAAAGATATTTGCAGTATACTGACCGTTGCCGGCGCCTCACACGAACAGGTTTTAGAGGCGATAGACAATGCACAATTTAAGGATTTTGAGGATTGCCTGCAAGATGAATGTGCACAAATGGTGAAGGCAGACTGCTTGGTGACATGCAATTTAAAGGATTTTACAATGGCAAAAACAAAGGTTTATAGTCCGGATGAATTTGTTGCATTATTGAAGTAATATTGTAAAAAAGCATTCAACTAGTTAGTCGAATGCTTTTTATTAGGGTTCTTTTGTAAATTCGGTCGAATTAAGCCTGAGCAATAGCGCCTGTCGGGCATTGTCCTGCACAAGAGCCGCAATCAATGCATTTATCAGGGTCGATTTCAAATTTACCGTCTCCCATGCTGATTGCACCTACCGGGCATTGTGCTTCGCAAGCGCCGCAAGCAACACAAGCATCACCAATTGCATATGCCATAACCTTATCCTCCTTATTCTCTTATCATGTAAAGCATATTGATATAAATTTATCAATCTATCCTATATTTTAATATAAAAACAGAGATTATACAAGATATAAAAGCGATTTCTTTCATTTGGTTTTAATTGTCAGCGGCAAGTTGGGCACGGCGTTTCCGGATGCCGTCCAGAATTATTTCTTTTTTGGCAAGCAGGTCTTTTTGTTCCATAGCGGGAACGTCCTTTAATTTATATTCCATACCCAGCTTTTCATATTTACTTTTTCCCATTGTATGATAAGGAAGCGCGTCCAATGCCTTTAAATTTTTAAATTGACCGATAAAATAACCGAGGTCGAATAAATATTTGTCATCATCCGTAATACCCGGAACAATGACATGCCGAATCCACATATCGACATTTTTTTCATCAAGGTACTTTGCAAAGGCAAGGATACCGTCGTTTGGCTGGGAGGTCAGCTCTTTGTGTTTTTCCGGGTCGATATGTTTAATATCAAGCATGACCAAGTTGGTCAAAGCCATAAGTTTATCCAGTTTCGCAAGCCATTCCGGGTTGGCGTTTGTTTTATAGGCGATGCCGGAGGAGTCAATGCAGGTGTGAATGTTTTTCTTTTTGGCAAGCGTAAATAAATCAAGCAGAAAATCGACCTGCATCAAAGGCTCGCCGCCCGTTACGGTAATGCCGCCGCCCTTATAGAAACTGATATTCCGTTCATATTGTTCGATAATATATTCCGGCTCCATTAAAGTGCCGGCATTCATTTCCCAAGTATCGGGATTATGGCAGTAGGCACACCTCATCGGACAACCTTGTACGAAAACAACGAATCTGACACCGGGACCGTCTACCGTACCGAAACTTTCTAAAGAATGTATTCTTCCTTCCATAATGTAACGCCCTCTTTCTGTTAAAGTTTTATATAATAAGAAATTCCTCCAAAGAGCGGAAGAATGTAAAACATTCTTCCCGAGATAATTGCGTAGCGATTTTCTCGTATATAGTATAACCCGTGTCGGGCAAAAAAACCAGATAAAAACAGGGCTTTGAAAAACTTTTTCAAAGCCCTGTCTGTGACTATTTCATCTGATTAGATGCTCTCATGGAATGTACGAGAGATAACGTCAGCCTGCTGTTCCGGTGTTAATTTGATGAAGTTTACTGCATAACCGGAAACACGGATTGTCAACTGAGGATAATTCTCAGGATGTTTCTGAGCGTCTAATAAAGTATCTCTATTCAGTACATTTACGTTAAGATGATGACCGCCTTTGGTTGCATAACCATCTAATAAAGATACTAAGTTATCAACTTGAGCTGTATTTGCTGCCATGATAAATTCCTCCTTTAAATTTATTATTTTTCTTATCGTTTAGTGGAAGTCGTCCAGACCTTGCTCTAAAGTTGGAACGCTGCAAGCTAACGGGGTTCTGGAACAATCCGTACAACCCATTGTCTGTACTTTCTTAGCGGCGTCAGTTTCATTGTCAACATCAACGTTTACATGCCCAACGCCCTGTGCCATGCCTGCATCCAACATTTTCACAAAATCATCAATCATTTGATTCTCGTCCATATACATCCACCCTTTTTCTTTGCTTGGAAGAATCGCTTATGCGATTCTTCCAGCCGAAACTTAGAAATTCTTAGGCTGCGTTCCATGCAGCCTTAGAATCTCTTTTCGGCTTTTTATTTGTTGAGGTCTACCTCGATATCACCTGCGAATACTTTGTCTTCTTTACCAAGTGCGCCAGGAATGATGGTAAATGTGTTGGAGATACCATCCTGTGCATCCTTGAACGGAAGTTTGGATACAGAAGATAAGGAAGCTACTGCACCGTGAGTATCACGTCCGTGCATCGGGTTAGCGCCCGGAGCGAACGGCTGTCCTTTTCTACGTCCGTCAGGTGTGTTACCTGTAGCCTTACCGTAAGTTACGTTAGAAGTAATGGTAAGGATAGAAGTTGTAGGAACACCGTTTCTGTAGGTATGATGTCTTCTGATTGCCGTCATGAACTTATGCACGATATCCTGTGCAATCATATCAACGCGGTCATCATCATTACCATATTTCGGGAAGTCGCCGGTTGTCTTGAAGTCAACAATGATGCCGTCTTCATCTCTAATCGGCTCAACCTTCGCATATTTGATAGCTGATAAGGAGTCAGCTACGATAGACAGACCAGCTACACCTGTTGCAAAGTAACGTTTAACGTCTCTGTCATGAAGAGCCATTTCTGCTCTCTCATAGCAGTATTTGTCGT
>JAMPCN010000027.1 GCA_023666125.1 Bacillus sp. (in: firmicutes)
AATCATAACGGTTATTTCCCTCCTGCTCCGGAAGAATCGGGTGCATAACCAGATTATAATCCGTATCGTCAATCCACATATATCCCGAGGAATCGTCACGGTAACGCATACCGCGGATAACCTCTTTTGCCAGTTCCTTTGCCTCTTCTTCCGTTATTTCGCCTGCCTGAGCGCGGTCGTAATAGTCCTGCAGAATGGCAATACATGTCTGAATTTCCGACTTGATTTCCAATGCATACCCCTGATACATGGTGTCATCATAAGTCTGTAGATTCTGGTTCATGGAACGATTCAAAAAGGAAATGCCGAGTGCGCCTAAAATCAGAACCGTCGCCGCTATCATACAGAAAACAACTAACACCAGCACTGTTGCAATACTGCTCGAGCGCTTTACTGTACTGCTTTCATCGTTTTTATTTACCTTACCCAATTTTTATGCCCCCTTCGTGCAACATTCATATATTTTATTATACTCCTTTCTTTGGGTTTTTCAAGAAAAGCTTTTCATATCATAAAGTACCAAATATGCACTCTCCACACACGGTTTCTGATACTGCTCTATTTGTTCCCTGTATGCGCTGTCAATATCTATGATTAAGTACCCGTCTATGTCAACAGCTCCGTCCACGGCGCTGCCGTTTTCTTTCACCGCCGCCCACCAAGCATTAAATTCCTCTTCACCTATTACCACAATTTCCTTATCCGGCAGATTAAACTGGACATTATCAATATACGTTATCCCATCGCCATATAAATAGGTAATCGGCGCGTTCCTGTCCTTTCGGTCAATATAGTCGCTAATCTGCAATTCCTTATAGAGCAGGTTATGAAACTTCTCCGTATATTTATGATCCAGTACGCTTCCCATCACGATTTCCGCCAAAACAGCCAACGCCAGAAAAGAGACTGTCAGATTCTTCCTGCCGCTTATCCACACACATAGGGAAAATAATAAAATAATAAGATTACTGAACAAAAAAACAACCGCCATATCCGAGACAATGTCAAAATGTAAATCATCCACCAAATAACTGATTCCGGCCATAAAATATCCCTGTATTTCATGACCGCCATATAACCGCTCTGCGTACAACACCGCCGGAAACATCAGGAACTGCACCGCTATGATACCTGCCGTATTTCGGACAAGGCGTCCGCTTTTCCACATCCGCATAAAACCGATTGCCATACAGAGCGGCAGCAGGTAATCATTATATCTGCCGTATACTATCTCGTCCAGCCGCCTTGGGTTATTCATATAGAACGCCGCCACCAAAAACTGGCCGAGAAACGACAGGAGCAAAAACAAGCCTGTCCATTCCGCCGCGGATACGGGCATTTTCCGGCGCAGTTTATAGCATACGCTCCTGCTGCCAGCCGCCGCATAAGCAAGCGCATAATACAGCAGTCCGAAAGAAGACGCGCCCAGATAAAAAAATTTACCAACACAACCACAGAAAAATCTGGCGAATCCCTCTTTGGAACAAACTGCCAGCACTCTCGCAAATTGCCCTGCTATATCTGTCCTTGCAAGCATTTCACTATCTGTATTCGCATAGACCGAGTGCAGCAGCGTAAAACGGATGCCGCCTCCCAGAGCCAGTCCTGCCAGCAATGCAGCGCATACCATAAGCATCCTGCTCCGATAAGCAGGCTTGCTCCAAAGCTGGCACAGCAATACCAGAACTGCCGCTGCCGCAACTCCTACAGTCCTCATATGCACAAAGCAAAGATAAAGCAACATACACATAAGGAGCGCTATCGTTCCCAAGCGCGGCCGACACGCCACACATACCATCAAATAAACTATCAGAATATATAAAAAAAACAGAAGTCCTTCTGTCAGAGTAGCCTGCCCATAGAAAAGCCATACCGGATAGAACAGGGCAATTCCTACGGCGCAGGCGCGTTCCTGTTCTTCCGACTCTGTAAACAGCTCCCGCACAATAGCATAAAGAGGGAATACCGCCGCTGCCTGCAATGCCGCATTAAGGGCAATGGCGGCGCGGTAAGCCGAAACTCCGCCTTGCCATATCCATAAAATCGGCGCCAGAAGAAGACTGTAGCCAAAGGAATAATAGGAATTAAGCGCCGTCAGATTACTCCAGTCATAGCCAACCCATTCCGCCGCATTAGCCCAGTATCCAAACTCATCCGGATAATAGACCATTCCGTAAATTCCATGAATATGATATTGAAAAATACAAAAAATAAGAAATGGAAACAACAGAAAAAGGCTAGGAAAAGTTCTCCTTTTCCTAACCCTCATTCTATCATGCGCCTTACTCAATATTTAATCAGCGCGTACGCTGCCTGGCCTGCTGTTGTGTCAAAAGTAACCGTGTCAGGGTTTGTATCAGTATCTGTCAGAATTGATACAGCTCCGCCCGGACGAACAGCAACAATGGCAAATGTCTTACCGTCCTGTGCGAAAGATTTCGGTATACCTACTTTCAAGCTGATTGTTGCTCCGTCTGCAGGAAGTAAGCTGAACTTTCCGCCCTTTTTCTTGCCGATTTCTACATTGATTGCCGGACCAACCGATGCGCCCATCGCCGCCGCCGCGTCATTGATGCATGCCTGTGCAGCAGGACTCTTCTTAGCGCTCATGTTGTAGATTCTTGCATAAGGCGTCTCGCCATTAGCAAGTGCGTAACCATCAGCTATTGTTTTAAGACCTGTCGTGATAGCGGTGCCGTTTACATTCGTTGCAAGATAAACACCTGATAAAGATGTTTTAACACCTGCTACTGAACTTGTCACAGGAACCGGAGCGGATTCGGATGAAGAACCTCCGCCGCTGCCAGAATTACTGCTACTGCTGACAACTTCACTGCTGCTACTGCTCTTGCTGCTTTCACTGATAGCTTTCGAGCCAGCGCTCGATGCAAATACGCTCGTAGAAGATGCAACCAAGAGAACGGCTGACAACGTACCAACCAGTACTCGTTTAACAATATTTGCTTTCATTGTTTTTCCTCCTCTATTGTTTTAGCTATTTTTAATAGCTTTTATACTATGATACTCTATTATTAATATAATTTCAAGTACTATTTTTACTAAAATTTTATATAGAAACAGCTATTGATTGAATACTTTGCAGAAAGGAGCTGATAACATGGATAAAACCACCAACCTTCGACTGGCGCAATACCTAAAAGAACTTAGAAAATCGCATGGTTATCAGCAGGAGTTCGTTGCCTCCCATCTGAATATCACCAGACAGACATACTCCCACTATGAAACCGGACGCATCACGCCGCCCGTCAATTCCCTGTACAATCTTGCGGCGCTCTACGGCATTCCCGTTGAAAATTTTATGGAATTCCTTGTCACTTATAATATCAACTCGGATTTTGTAAAAAAACCAACGTCTTTACTTTTACAGGAACCGGCGGCCAATCTGAGCGAATTCATGTCCTATATCAACCGGCCGGAACAAAGCAAAAAGTTCAAACTCCTTGATCACAATGAGAAATTACTTCTCTATTATTATCAGTTGTTAGACCAACGCGACCGGGAAGATGTACTGACGTTCCTGAAAGTAAAATATGAAAACCGCAGGCAGGAGCGGTCGTAATTCAATTACGGCCGTTCTATTGTATTGATAACCAGAATATCTTCCATATGTATATTCCAAAGATATCCCAACGCAAGCAGATGGTCCACAGAAGGCAGCGTCCTGGAATGAAACCAGTCATATATCGACTGTACCGAAGCCAGCGCAAGATACTCCTTGACTTCCCTTACCGATGTATTCTTTTCCCTGCTTAAATTCCTTATATGTTCTCCCGTTCTCTGCATATCTACCACCGGATATACCATTTTTCATCCTCCTACATCCATTTCTTAGTAATATACCAAAAAATACTGCTCCAAATTAAGGCATTACCTTAATTACAAAAAGAAAAATGTATCAGATAATATAATTATGCACAAACGAAAACATTGCAAACTACATAAAACAACGCCCCGCGCAGAACGCGGGGCTGCATATGGACGCTTATCGGCGGATGAAAAGCTCCTGCTCCAATATTACAGAAAGCTGGATGAACGCGACCGTAAGGATATTCTTTGTTTTCTTTCTGAAAAAATATCCCATTTTCGCTAGTCAAAATAGTTTTTATTTGCTATTATGCTATTATTACTATATTTTATGGCGGAGAAAATATACTGATGATAGCATACATAAAAAATAAAAATGTTCTGTTCATTACAACGAAAAGACTTGATTATATCAGAAACACACAGGAAATCCGACTGTTAAAGCAATATGCCAAAAGCTACCGCATTATCGGCTCTGATAAAAAAGCCTATGTTTTGCGGCTCATCCAGGTATACCGACAGCTCTTCTTCACTTCCGTCAGACACTGCGATGCCGTGTTGATTGGATTTGCACCGCAGCTCATTCTTCCCTTTTTCAGGTGGAAATTTTGGAAAAAATACAGAATCATTGACTTTTTTATTTCTCTCTATGATACCTTTTGCTATGATAAACGCTGGGTCAATCCACACGGAGCGCTGGGCCGCCTGCTCTATCTGCTGGACGCCTGTACCATAAAACATGCGGATGCCATTATCTGTGATACCAAACAGCATGGCGAATATTTTGCAGAAGAATTTCACGCAGACAGGTCAAAGCTTCACCTACTCTATCTGGAAGCCGATCCTTCCATATATTACCCGATGCGGGTTGCCAAGCCAAAGGCGGTGAAAAAAAAGAAAGTTGTTTTGTTTTTCGGCAGTATGCTTCCCCTACAGGGCTACGAACTGGTTTTAGACGCTTTTTGTCATTTAAAAGAGCGTCCGGACTACTGTTTTTATTTTATCGGTCCCCTTCCGGCTTCCTTAAAACATCAGGTGCAGGATATTCCCAATCTCTTCCTGCGCGACTGGCTCATGCAGGAAGAATTGGCGCGCCACATTGCTTTTTCAGACCTTTGCATTGCGGGGCATTTTGCCGGCGATATCGAAAAGGCCAAACGTACCATCCCCGGCAAAGCCTATATCTACCGCGCCATGGAAAAACCTATGCTGCTTGGCGACACGCCTGCTAACCATGAGCTTTTTAGCGCCGATAAAAATACGGTTTTTGTGCCGTCCGGCAGTTCCAGAGCCATATCAGACGCTATCCTGCGTTTCTTCGGGGATTTACCCTGCTAAATGATACTGCGCCAGATAAAGCAGATATAATCCCCTATACAGCCCGCTTCTGACAAGCAGCGTAACTATCTTAAGCCTCCATTCCAGATGGCGCAGCCTGACTTCTTTAAACGCTGTTTTATAAGGATTGCTGCACAATACCTGTTTTACATAACGCTGTTTTTCCTGATGTGATTTTGTATTTTCACGATGATAAAAATACAATCTGCCACAGATTGTAAAAGAGCGTATTACTCTGCAATAATAGGCCTGTAGAAAAGACTCCTTTTCTTCATGGTTCCACAAGCCCTCTGCCTGCTCCCTCTCATAGTAATCTTCGATGCAGCGCCAAACCCTGCCATCTTTTGCCACACGGTCCGCCTTATAACTGTTCGTAATCGAGTCCGCAACGCGGCGGTAATGATAAACCTTGCTCGTCTCATAGGAAATTTTCCGCGCCTTGCCAAAGGCTTCCATATTAAATACCATATCATCCAGAACGGCCAGCTTCTCACAAAACGCTATTCCATGCCGCAACAAAAAAGCCCTGCGGTAGAGCTTATCCCACGGAGCCGCCAACGGCACTTTCATCCCGGGAAAATCCATAGGATAGTATAAAACCGCCCTCTGCAGCCTGTTAATCTCCGTTTTTTCCCTCCATTCACAAGCAGAATGGAAATGTTCCCATGGCAGGCTTATTCCATCGCACTCCTGATAAGCGTCCAAAAGAATGATATCCGACTCTTCGCATTTATGCAGCGCTTCGCACAGCAGCCTTATACCATCCCCTGACAGCCAATCATCCGCATCCATAAAATACAGCCACTCTCCCCGCGCCCTTTCCATGCCCCGATTTCTCGCCGCAGCCACACCGCTGTTTTTCTGACGGATGAGCTGCACACAAAAGCGGCCGTCTGCAAAACGCTCCGCTATCTGAGCGGAACCGTCCGTGGAGCCGTCGTCCACCAGGATTATCTCTATCTTATTCCATCCGCTTACATCAAGCTGGCGCGCCACACTCTCCAGGCATTGCTCCAGATAAGAAACGACATTATAAATAGGAATGATAATGGACAATTTCGGATTCATCCGTTCAACCACACCTTTCTGCTTTTCAAATACCACCACAGATTGCTCTTTCCGCCATAAAGCAGCATTAAAACAAGCGTCCGCATGGTTTTCGCCGTTACATCCATCTGCGCGCCTGCCTTTTTTAAATAGTTCCGATAATATTGCCTGTCAATCTTACCCAGCGCATACCCATGCGTATGCAGCTTTATAACCTGCAGATAATCGAGCAGCCGCCGGTCTTTCATGGCAGTTACCCACTCGTCCAGAATATGGAAAATCTCAAAATGTACAAACAATCTTTCATCTGTACAGGACACATCCTGCCCCTGCCTTCCCAACCGATAGTAATACAAATACTCCGGCACACATACCGCGCTTTTGGCGCAAAACCCGCTTTCTATCTTAAAAGGAAGGTCGTCAAAACGCGGAAGCGATTCATGGAAAGCAATCTTCTCCCTCTCAAGCAGTTCTTTTTTATAAATGCAACGCCAGATAGCAACCCGTGTTTTTATCATGAGCTTCTGCACCTGATCTGCCCTGTAAGTTCCGCTCAGATAGGGCTGCTCCATACAATCGTTTCTGACTTCCCGTACGCTTCCTGCCGCCTCATCATACTCCTGATAGCCACAGTACGCCAGTTCATAGCCGCCCATAAGGGCTCGTTTCAATAGCTTCTTAAACATCTCCGGAGCTATAAAATCATCCCCGTCCACAAACCCGATGTATCTCCCTTTGGCCTCACACAGACCGAGATTCCTTGCGGATGCACAGCCGCCGTTTTTTTTGCGCAGATGTCTGATACGTCCATCTTTTGCCGCATAATCCTCAAGCAGCTGCGTCGAACCGTCCGTAGAACCATCATCCACAAAAAGATATTCCACATAGGGCGCTTTCCACTCTGTCAGAGATTCCAGACACTGCCCCAAATACCCACATACATTATATACGGGAATGATGACCGACAGTTCCAGCGGAGCATCTGTCCGCTCCCACTCCAATACTTCATATCTGTCCATATCCCGCATCAGCCTGCCTGTGCGATTTCTGAGGATATAGATATGTTCCGCCTGCATACGGTACCGCTCCCACAGCCCGAAATAATCCTCTTCTTCTCCAGTCTGTCCAATCAGATACCGTATGGGAATATCTGCAATCTGTTTCACGGTTTCCGTCCATCCCTCCATGAACAGAATGGAATCTATATGCGCCGTTTTTATGATACTGCGCAGCTTTTCCGGCTCTTTTTCCTGCGTCAGGGTAACGCTGGAAGCCCTCTGCATATGCACTGCGGCTCCCAAAATAAGCACATTCCCTATTCGGTTTTGCCTGTCAAGATAACTTTGCAACTGTCTCATGCCACTTTATTCTCCGCTTTCAACGCTTTCTTAATTATTTTTTCACAAACTTCCTGAAACAGATAATCGTAAAATACGATACTGCCTATCCGAGAGCGCAGCGCCATGGACAATAGCATATACTGTAAGGCGTCCTTTAGCGCATACTGCTTTATGCTCTCCCTTGCCAAAATACGAATATATTTTTTCGGTATTCTCCTAAAAAAGCGCTGTATCTTATACACCAGCGTTTTTCTCGTATCTACATCCGCCATACGGATACACCAAAAGGAAAAGCGCAATATGATGCGCATGATGGGAAAAACCAACTCATCCCTATCCTGCCGCTTCATAAAATGCAATAAATCCTCAAAAACAGGAAGAATATCCAAACGTTCACGTCCCGTAGCGGCTGTCGTCTGCGTGCTTTCTCCGATACGGTAATAGAAACCGACATAAACGCCCATACAGCTATGGCACTCTGACAGCAGATAAAAATGCGGATAAACATCTTCCCATTTAATTTCTTCCCGAAAGGCAAACTTTGTCCTGCGCACAAACTCCATACTAAGGACTTTACGACAGGCATTCACTTCAAACTGATACAGACGCTTCTCACGCTGCGGTTCAACTATCACTCCGCTCCGGGAAAACACCTGTTCAAACAGTTTTTTATCGTACCAATCTCTGACGATATGGCTCTGTTCATGATAGATGACCGGAAGCGTCATAATCATTTCCGGAGGCTGAAGCGCCTTTTCAATCTCTCCCAGTATCTGCTCCACATAGTCCGGCATCAGCCAGTCGTCGCTGTCCAGAAAAGACACATATGCCGTTTCCGTCATCCGCAGCCCCGTGTTTCTGGCGCCGCCGCACTGTTTCTTATTCTTCTGATAAATATACCGTATCTTCTCAGGATATTGCCCGGCATAACTATGTCCAATCTCCGCCGTCCTGTCCATAGAGCCATCATCCACTATGATGATGCAGTATCTGTCATCCGTCTGCCACAGGATGCTCTCAAGCGTCCTGACAAGTGTTTTCTCTGCATTATAGGCAGGAATGATAAATGTAAGGGCAAGTTTCGTATCTCTCATTTCATAAACTCCACATAATGCGCCAGCACCTCGTCCGGCTTGCCGATTTCTTTCATTTCACCATCATGAATCCATAACACCCGGTCGCAAAGTTCCTGCAGCGTATCTTTATTGTGCGAGACAATAATAACCGTCCGTTTCTTGTCTAAAATTAACGACTTCATCTTCTCCAGGCTTTTCTTCTTGAAGCGTTCATCTCCAACGCTTAACACCTCATCCACCAACATGATATCCGTCTCCAACATCGCCGTGATGGCAAAGGCGAGTTTCGAGTGCATACCGCTGGAATAGGTGCGTACCGGGCGGTCAATAAACTCTCCGAGTTCAGCGAAAGCAATAATTTCATCCAGTTTTTCTCTAATCTGCCTCTCAGTAAAGCCCAAAAGCATTCCTGAAAGCATAATATTCTCCCTGCCTGTCAATGTGTTCTTAAACCCGACTCCTAAAGCCATCAACGATACGGAATGCCCTTTCAAATCTATTTCGCCTGCATTGGGTGAAAACACGCCTGCGATAGAACGCAATAACGTTGATTTTCCACTTCCATTTCTGCCAATAATCCCCAGGATTCCGCCCTCATCCACAGAGAACGAGATATGTTTGACCGCCTCAAATATGATTTCTCTCTGCTTTTTATGAAATAAACTTTTCTGCACACTGGTGGTATTCAAGATACGATAGTTAATGCAAACATCTTTTAATTCAACAGCTTTGCTTTTCTCCATCACTTCCCTGCTCCTTAAATCATTTTTACATACGCATTTTCATTTCGGTAAATCGTAGATACGCCTATGATAATCAGCAATACCGATAGTAATGTCCACATTCCAAGCATCATCCAGTCAGGCGTCCGCCCGTATAAAAGCGCGCCGCGCATGGAGGAAACCAGAAAGGCAATGGGATTATACCGCTCCATCAATTCTCCAAACGGCGCGGGAATCCGCTTCCCCACGTCATAAAACACCCCTGTCAGATACATCAGCATCCTCAACACGATTCCCACGATATAGGACAAATCGTTTACATAGACGCCATAGTGCATGAAAATATTGCACAATCCGAAGGTAAACAAAAAAAGCACTGCCAACACCGGTATCAAGCCCAAAATATTGACTGTAAGCCGCACCTTGAAGATAATCATCATAACCGCCACAACGCCAAAAGAAACCATCATCTTAAAACCGCACACCAGCATTCTGGAAAACAAAAGGATAAACTTTGGCATATAAATCTTGGTAACGATAGAACGGTTAGTTCGAATCAGATTCACACTGCTGGACACGCATCGGGAAAAAAAATTCCACATTGTCAGTCCGATAAAAATAAAAACGGGAAAATACGGTTCTGATGCCTTAAATACTATGCCAAACATGACCGCATAAATCAGCATCATGCAAACCGGTTCTATCAACCACCAAAGCCAGTCCAGATAGGCATTGGACACTTCGGCGCGAAGGTCAGCCTTAGCTGACCAGAACGCATAATGCGTATAATTTTTAATATCATGCAAAAACTTACCCATGACATTCCCAATGCCCTGCCCGCTTTCTCTTCTCCCACTAAAAAGACCGACCAAAAAGGGCAGGATGAGCGCCCACGCGCAGCCCATACACAGATATTTAAACTTATAGGTCATAGTCATCCCCTGAAAACGGAACCCTCTGACGCCGCGTATACTGGATACCGCATAGGTAAAAACATTGACCAGGACAAAATAGAATAAACCAAAGACCGCTTTCCGCTTACCGCTCATGGTTCCCCGATGCAAAAAAATATGTATCGCCCATGCCAATATGGGCGGCAAAAAGAGAATAGCGAAATTAAACATAACGTCGCTCCTTTTATAAAATAATTTATGTTTTTATGAAAAGTCTGCGTACCCACGGCCCCTGCTTTGTCAGAACATCCACAAGACGCATGACGATAAAGGCAAGAATAAACGCAGAACAGATATATGGTATCAGTTTAAAGACATATGTCTTTTCGGTAAATATTTCTTCTACTGCCACCCAGCATACCACATGATTCAAATACAGATAAAAACTGTATTTTCCTAAAAAATTCGCCACGGATGGTATACGGCCGGCCAAATCCGCCAGATACGTTTTCTGTGTCATGCTGCATAAAACCGCAATGGCGATTAAAATGATGACTGCAAAATCCATCCCGGATATATGCCCAAAATGCATAAACAATATCACTGACAGATAAATGCCGCCCTCCAAAACCGTGAGAAGCCCTTTCCCTAATTTCGTCAATTCTATGCCATCAAGGCATTTTTTTAATCCGTATAGAAAAATCCCCAGATTGATTTCCGCTATCGCCCTAATCTGGCATTTATACATGACGCCGTCCCACTTCGTGACATTCCTGCATGAATTATATTTATGGCTCAGATATCCCAAACAGAAAACTGCGATAACCGGCGCAATGATATAAATATACTTTTCCTTATATCTGTAAAGCGGTATAATAATCAGCCCCATCGTTAATAACATCGCGGAAATATACCATACCACGCCATTATAATCTTTACCTACAAAACCGCCGTTTCTAATCAAAAGAGGTTCATATATGCCTTTCATCATATCTTTGACAATTTCCGTTACGCCGGGATTTCCTTTTACGATATGCGTTCCGACAAAGGCAATTATCCAGGAACACCAGACCGGCAGCAGGAACGCTTTGATTTTATGCGCCATAAGTTGCTGCGGCGTTTTACCCCCCCCCAGACAGGAATTGGCAAAATAATACCCCGATACAATAAAAAAGAATTCTACCGCAATGTTGCCATTATAAAAAAGAATCACTTCATTGCTCCGCAGTTCTTTTGGGAAAAAGTATTGGGAATGAAATAATAATATGATGATGGCAAAAATAAATTTTGCTATGTTTATTTCATGGTTTGTTTTTTCTTTGTTCTTACCTGTATTCATTTTCCCCATTTTCTCCTTCCATTGTACACATCATGTTTTGGTACATTTCCAGTAAATTTTTGGTTGGTTTCCAACCTAATTTTAATAATTCATCGATATCCAGATTATAAAAATGTGGGGGGGGAAATTTCAGACTTCTTTCTTTATTGTCGGCAAATTTTACGGCAATTTTTTCTTTCGACAATTCCTGCGCCACTTTGTCCGCCATCTCTAAGACGGAACAATACGTTTCCGGATTGGCGGCGTTATATGCCTTTCCTTTTTCCCCTTTCAGAAGAACGGTCAGTATTGCGCTGACCGCGTCAAATGTATAAAGATAACACCTTTTGCTGCCCCCATCCGTCAACAGTACAATATCCTTTCCCTCCCGTGCGCATCTGGCAAATTCTGCAAATACCCGGACATCCTCCCTGCCCACTCCCGGGCCAAAGGTCTGTGCAAGCCGTATACTCATGCAGCGGACATCAAACTCGTCCGCATAAGAAGCGCATAATGATTCGCACTGCCTTTTGGCCTCCGGATAGCAGTTTCTTACTATCAGGGGATTGATATAACCCAAATCCTGTTCCGTTAATTTATCCTCGCTTCTGGGAGCGCCGTAGATTTCCATGCTTGATAAATAAACAAAGCTCTCCACTTTCTTCTCTTTGGCAAGCTCCAATAAATTAATTGTGCCGATAACCGCCGTCTTTATCGTTTCCACAGGTTTTGTGATAAAATACTCGCTTGCAGTCGGGCTTGCCCCATGTATGATATAATGAACCGGATATGCTATTGTCGGAAGACGCTCCACAGTTCCCTCCATGAAAATGAGTTCATCCGTATCTTGCAGCAGTTGTGCAAACTGCGTTCCCGCCCTCTCCAAAGAGCGTACCGGCGCCAAAATTTTTATATCTAACTGCCTGGTGCGATTTACATACGCCAATGCCTTAATCATGGTCGAGCCAATCAGTCCTGTTGCGCCGGTAACCAGTATATTTTTATTTCTCAGCAATTCCCATGGTATGTATTCCTGTTGACAGAGCAATTCCAAATCCCGTTGCCATACATCCAAGTTTTTTCTCATTTTAATAACCATGCCTTTCTCCCGGTCTGCGGTATCTGTGTGTCAAAGCGCTTTATTCCATGGTAAAGACGCCCTTATTATTAATAATCTGTTCGATTTTGTCTACAATCCGTCCTGCGGCATGTCCGTCTTCCATACACCCTTTGTCCTCCAGAAACAGCCTGCGCTTCTCCTCGTATTTCTGCATATCAAAATGTATAATGCTTTCATTTAATTCGTCATTATTGCGTGATATCGGAAACGGGGTTGTCTCCAAGGGATAATAAAATCCCCTGTCATGTCCATAGGAGTCAAAATCCACCGCATAAATAAACGCGGGTTTTGCAGTCAGCGCATAATCGCACAGCCAACTGGAATAATCAGACAATCCCGCATCGGCTATACATAATAACTCCTGCATATCCGGATACGCCGTGGCATTGATGAGATAGGAACTCTCCATCATATTCTTCCCTGCTTTTCTATTATGCAAATGAAACCGCATAAGCACTTTCCAGTTTCCTCCGAATCTCATAGCCAAAGAATCCACTAACCGCTTAAAATCGACATTGAAATATTCCAATGAACCGTCTATCCGATATGTCGGTGCATACAGGATATATTTTGTGTTTAAGGCTTTGTTTCTTTTTTTCATAATGGCATTTTTTTCATTCTCAGCCAGTTTTTCAAAATCATCCGGCAGCCTTTTTATGACTTCTAAATCCGTCAGCACGGCTTCTTTTAATTTCCTATATTGTTCCGCGTCATGCAAAAAAAGAACGTCATTTCTGGCATGTCCATATTCCAATATTGGCGTATCATTCCAATATGCTTCCCTGAAAACATTTGTTTCAAAGACGCTATTAGATATACAGATATCTGTCACCCTGTTACATTTTTCAGCAACTTTGTTAATATAACGTTTCTTCTTTCCCGACTGGTTATGCTGATTCGCTTTCCCTATCCGCTTAAAGCCTAACGAACCGTGCCATGTCTGGATGTAGACCTGCCCCTCTTTTTTCAACAGCGCATATGGCTTTAAATATTTTAATTCATTTTCAATCCAAATCCGCGCCGTCGCCATTGCCTGATATGCTTCATATGTTCCCTTTTTGATAAGCGTCAGCTCTTTGGGAAAATTCCCATTAGTCATCTCCTTATCATCTTTTACAAGCCAGACTAACTCATACGGCAAACCCCTGTTCAGGATTTCCTGCACAATATACTTCGGATTGCAGTCATACCTTCCATCAACCGCCGTCAATACGATTTTATTATCTGTTATCTTTTGACGATTGGACCAGATTGTCCTGACTATCTTGCCTATCGCATAATCCATTTTATAAACAGGCGTCAAAAATATAAGCTTTATTTTTCTTTTGATATAATCTGCCGTTGTACATAGAAACCTGCCTTCCATTACCGCATATACAATATCATTCCACATATTTACTTACCTGCCCTCACAACATATCCATGGCATGATTTTCCATATGCTGTCTTAAATGATATCTGCGATTATCTTCAGGAAAATTCAGACCATGGATTATGTATTTTCTATTATAAATTCCGTTAAGCGTTCGCTTGCATTTCCTGTTTCATAACACCCTCTTTCTTTCAAAAATAAATCAACTTTCCGTAAATAAGTTTTTTCATCAAAATTGATAATATTATGGTTTAACGCCTCATTACTGTCAGCTATCAAAAACGGCGTTTCCTGTAAGGAATAATAAAAACCTCTGGAGTGGATATATTTATTGATATCCTCTGCATAAATAAACGCAGGACGCCTTGTCAGCATAAAATCAAATATCCAGCTTGAATAATCCGTTATCCCTATATCAGACGCCGCCATTAACTCCTGCATATCCGCATATTCGCTTACATCTATGACAGAATCCTTATTGGCGAACAGATTTTTGGCATTCCTGTTATTTTTATTATGAAAATGAAAGCGCGCCAAAACAACCCACTTTACCCCCCCCGATACGCTTTTTAACGAATTTATTAATGTTTTACAGTTTATTTTAATGGCGCTTATGTCCTTTTTGTCATCACGGAATGTCGGGGCATATAATACCGTTTTGACATTTTCATCTATTCCATAATGCGCATAGACTTTCCGTTTCATTTCCAGCATCCTTTCTGCATCAAAAAACATATCGTTTCTCGGATGTCCATATTTTAAACAGCTTACATCAGGAAAGAAAGAATTTTTTAATACATCTTCTTCAAACTCGCTGTTAGTAATAAAAAAATCAATTAACTTATTTCCTTTTCCGGCTATTTTCTTCCACTTAGCGTCTCCATCCAGTTTTTTGATTCCCAAAGAACCATGCCAGGTATTCAAATATATCTGTCCACGTTTCTTAGGCATGGCTTTCCAGATGCAGTTTAACGCATTATCCACCCAGAAACGGGCTGTCGCCAATGCAAAAAAACTCTCAAAAGAATCTCTCTTTACCAGCTTTACTCCTTCAGGAACTGTAGATAAATCCTTATTGTCAAAACTTATCTTATCGACAATAAATATAATTTCATAATCCAATTTCCTCTTTAGCAGCTCTTGTGCAATATACTTACAATTACAGGTATAGGTATTCTGAAAAGTAGCGAATACAATCCTTTTCTTATTAATTTCCGCCCTGGAAAATAAGATAAACCTTAACACGGTTCCCATAAACTCATCCATATTTTGTATCATTGTCCTTAATGACGTCCGAAAATGGCTGCCTGTTTTGCGCAAGGCGTTTCCCTCTGCCAATCCAATAAATACCTTTCCCCGGTATCCGTCTTTTTCAATTTTTATCTGTTGCGTCTCATCATCATATACCTGTCTGTACATACTAACGACCTTACCTTTCCTACAGCCTGCGGTACTTATTTTTCATGATATTGTCAAATGTTTTCCAAAAAGGCAAGAACCCTTTGCGTTGACTGTCCATCTTCATAAGTTCCTAAAAAACGATTAAACTCTTCCATATCGCTTATATGTTTTTTATCATCAAGACGCGCAATTTCTTGCAGCAATTCGTCTATATTTTTCACTTTTATATAGGGCCATTTTTCATATGGCATATAAAACGGTCTTTCTTTATCTGCGTACTGTCTGGGGGATTTCGCATAACTGATAACGGGTTTCCGGCATAATGAAAATTCCCATAAAAGCGACGAATAATCCGATATCAATAAATCTGCCGCACACAATAATTCCTGCACGTCTATGTAATCGCTGCAGTTTAGTATCCGCTTATCCGAGTCCTTTAAGTTGTTCTGCCTGTCAAACTGATGCGCCCTGAACAGACATACCCAATCCTCTCCTGTCTTATCCTTAAGCGCATCCAGCGCTTTTTCTATTTCCTCACTGTCCAAAAGTTCATATTGTTCATAGCGGTATGTCGGCGCGTATAACAGTATCTTTACTTTCATGTCTAAGCGGTAGCGTTCCCTTATTTCCCTATAGAAAGAATTTTGACTAAAAAATATATCGCATCTTGGCATTCCCGTTTTTAAAATCCGGCTTTCCTGTATGCGAAACGCTTTCATGAATATATGCGCCAAATATTCACTGGACGCTATCATGTAATCCGTTCTTCCATACCATTTATCCAGAAGTTCTTTACGCGCATCCGCTTCCGGCAGGTCATATCCCGCTTTTTTAAAAGCTCCTCCGCCATGCCATGTATTAATAATAATCTGTCCCTCTTTTTTAATAAGAAGCTCGTCCAGCATATCGTTGGTTATAAAGATTCTGGTTCTGGCAAAAATATAATAATATAAGAAACTGCGTCTTTTTATCACCTTGTAGTCTTTACTTACAGGTACAGTTTTGGGATAATCGCTTACCCAGTATAAGCGGTATTTTTTATTTTGACTCCTAATCAATCCATACATAATATACTTGGGATTACAACATATCCCTTTCCTGTCATGCGCATAAAACATCATGATACGGGGATTTATCGGCAGGCATAGGAGTGCATGTTTGATAAATCCCCTTATCATTTTTTCTACTTTTCTAATCATATTTACCCTGCATATTCAATATTTCTTTGGATTCCAGGACAGCCCGCATTGTGAATATATCCTCCGGAGTCGTAACTTTGATATTTTCTACCGGTCCGTCTATCAAATACAGTTGATGCCCATAATACTGCATCATGGTACAGGAATCTATAAAATCTAATTTATTTTCTTTGATGGACTTTTCATGCGCCTTTAAAATATCTTCCAGCCAGAAACTCTGCGGCGCTTTCGCTATTCTGGAGCAGCTCCTGTCCGGCACTTCCCGAATCAGGTTATTATCTTCCACTACCAAAATTGTCTCTGTCACTTTAGAAGTTGTAATGGCGGAACCATATTTTTTTACACTGTTGATATTGTCATCAATGACATGGTGGTCAATAAACGGCCTTACGCCATCATGTATCAAAACAATCGCCTCTTCATAGGCAATCGCCTTGGCCGCCATCAGCGCATTGTAGATGGATTCCTGCCCCGTTGCGCCTCCGGTTACTATTGTCCTGACTTTCCGCAGATTATACTGCTCTGTCAATTCATTCAGGTATGAAATCCATTCTTTTACACAGGAAACTACAACCGCATCTATATCGGGATGTGTATCAAATATCTGCAATGTATGTATAATAATAGGCTTACCATAGACTTGCAAAAATTGTTTGGGCAATTCTTTTGTATGCATTCGTTTTCCCACTCCGCCTGCAAAGATAACACCTATATTCATCCTGTCCTCCTGCATTTTTAATAGTATTATACTCACTTTGTATGCTATTTTCAATAGCGTTTTTATGCCGGTTTGACATTTATCACTTGCACTATGCTATCTTTTTCCCCCATTTTTCACGGTAGAGATAATTCCTGTTGCAAAAATGCCCACTATCAGTAGAATAATAACTGCTCCCCATATTTTGGAACTTTTTGCTTTCGTCCTCTGGCGTTCCACCTCTTCTACGACCAGCGCCCCTTCCATCTCTTCCACCGCAAACTCTTCGTCCAGTGCCTCCACATCCCTCTCTATCTCCGCAGTCCGTTCTATCGGAATGTAGGCGACAATATCCTGATACCTGACCTGATACCAGCCTTCCGCTGTCTGTCCGGTCACAAAAATAGTATCACCACTATGATAGGTATGCAGTATCTCTGATTCATCATCTGGTAATACCCTCGCATCAGTCTCTTCTGTGGCCTCCATAATCTGATTCATCTGTGTAAGCTCACTGCTTCCGACCGCCGTTTTTTCTTCCTGCGCCCGCGCCTGCAACATGCCGGGCAGGCTCAACAAAACGCCTGCACTCATCATCACCGTGAGCAATGCTTTGACCGCCAAATTCTTTATGGGCTTTCTTGTTTTCGATTTTCTTATTGTCAGCATGTCTTACTCCTTTTCCTGATTTTACAAACGCTTCTTCTGCAAAATCACTATATCCATATTGTTTTCCGGATTTTGACTGGCTTTTGTATATTATCAATACATTTTATACCTATATATAGCTATTTTCAATAGCATTTTGAGCAAAAAATATCCTCATAAAACCCTCCTCATGTTGCATAGTTTTATCTGCTTGTCACATTCCAATCTTTTTATCACTATTTAAAATATGATTCACCAGCCACTCTGTCAAAAACTCCATAATCTCTTCAAGGGTCTCCTGCTGGTGCGTATCAATATGTTCCAAATCCATTTCCTCAAGCCTTGCCACAAAAGCGTCATGCGCTCTTTTCTGCGCCTCCAGCCCGCTGTAATGAATCTTTTCCATGTAAAGTTCCTCGTCCTGAAAATGAAATTTCGTATAATCTTTTAATTCTTCCAGCAGCCGGATAATTTCATCATATTTATCCGTAATAAATTCATCCTCGATAACATGATGCACGTCTCCTATAATGCGGAATAATTCTTTATGTTCCTTATCGATAAGCGCAATCCCCGTCAGGTACTCTTCCGTAAACACAGGCGCCCCGTTTATTTCATCTGCATGTTTTAACTTGCCAATCATAAGGTCTGAACTGATAATATGTCTGTAGAGCCATGTAACAAGATATTTCAACAAATCCTCCAAAACGGCCTGCTGCTCATTATCCGAAGTAAAGGAATTGGTGATGCCGTTTATTTTATCGCAAAAGAAAAGATGCTGGCGTTTTTGCAATTCCAGTTCCGGATGCCGGATACGCGCCATATACTCTTCCTCATGCCGGAAATGCTCTTCCGCATAATTTCCCAAACGTTCCACCATCTCCCGGATACGGTCATATTTATCATTCAAAATCTGGTTTTCCAATAACTCCTGTGTTTCATTTATGATACGAAACAGCTCCCTGTGTTCGTTATCAATTTCTTCCACTCCTATTAAGCAATCGTCAGTAAAATGATACATTTTAATACCCATTCCTTTCTCTCAGCCTGCGATATTTGACCGTAAGGTGTAAATTCATTCCGCTTTGCTGCTTGTTCCCATACGGCGAATACGTTATATAGTATAGCACAAAATAATCTTGGATTCCATATGTTTATCAAGTTTGAGGCAATATAAAAAGAAATAATTGCATTTTTCTTTTAAATATGATATAAGTAATCCATATCCGGTCATTCGACCAATTCATTTGATGGAAAGCCGCCTGTGCGCTTTCTGTTATCTTACACCACGAAGGAGACATGTCTATGAATCAAAAAACAACAAATCTTAAAAATGCAGCCTCAATTTTCAATCCAAATACTCTGCTTCCAAACGCCCACGGCAACCTCCCTTACGGCATGACGAACGACTACATGTTTCGGGCGGTTTTCCAGACCAACAACAAGGCTTTACGCGGTCTTATCCGTTCACTTCTGCATCTTCATGAAGAAGATATCTCATCCGTGGAAATCACAAATCCTATCATCTTAGGAGAATCCATTAAAAATAAGGAGTTTCGTCTGGACATTAATGTTAAACTAAATAACCGCTCCCGTATTAATCTTGAAATGCAGGTAACGGGCAGGCTTATCTGGTCCAACCGCTCCGTCAGCTATCTCTGCCGCTCTTTTGATATGCTCAATCACGGTCAGGATTATGCAGAGGTCAAACCCGTCATACATATCGGCTTTCTGGATTATACGCTGTTTCATGACTATCCTGAATTTTATGCCACTTATAAACTTCTTAACGTAAAAAATCATCATCTTTATAGTGACAACCTGACCTTAAGTGTGGTAGACTTATCTCATATAGAGTTAGCAACTGATGACGACAAGGAATATCATATTGATTGCTGGGCTAAACTTTTTAAAGCCACCACATGGGAGGAAATCAAGATGTTAGCAGCGAAGGACCAATACATTAACGAAGCGTCTAAAACCATCTTTCAGTTAAGCGCCGAAGACCAGATTCTCAAGCGCTGCCGCGACCGTGAAGAGTATTATCTGGATTTACGGGCGTATGAGAGAGAAGTTGCGGAGAATAAGAAGATGCTTGAGGAAGATAGGAAGATACTTGAGGAAAAAGAGAAGATTATCAGTGAAAAGGATAAAATCATTGCCGGAGATAAAAAGGCTCTTTCCGAAAGTAAACAAATGATTGCCGAACAAGGCGCAAAACTGGCTGATAATGAAAAACTGATTAAAGCACTTCTCGATGAAATTGAAATGCTGAAATCAAATACAGGCAAATAGGACGGCGGGATAAGAGGCATTCAAGCGGCTTTTCATAAAAATGCGCCGCTAAACTCTACCCTCATTGGATAGTTGTGTCTTTATATTCCCAATCACATGCGCATTATTTAAAAAACCAATATGATACGGTAAAAAAAGATTGACTTTTAAAAAATATATTTGCTATAATACATCCGTCGAGTGGCGATAAGCGTAAATCCAGATTATGGGTTTACGCTTCTTTTTTTGCCCCGGACAATAGATTTGAGAAAGCGAGTGAAGAAAAATGAATGAAAAAGAAAATAAAATGTCCTATATGCCTGTAAACAAACTCATGATAACCATGGGCATCCCCATGATATTGTCCATGATGCTGCAAGCCGTTTATAATATTGTAGACAGCATTTTCGTCGGCGGCATAAGCGGCAGTGGCGAGCAGGCTCTAAATGCTCTGACCCTGGCATTCCCGGTACAGATGTTAATGGTAGCAATCGGAATCGGCACCGGCGTCGGCATGGGCGCAGTTATCTCTATGCGGCTGGGCGCACAAAATTATGAGCAGGCGGGTAAAACGGCAGGAAACGCTTTTTTTCTTGCTGTTATTATCTATGTTTTGTTTTTGTTCTTTGGCATATTCGGCGTGACGGCATATATCCAAAGCCAGACGCAAAACGGCCTGATAGCCGGTATGGCAGTCGGATATCTTAGAATATGCTGCACGCTTTCCTTTGGCATTGTATTTTTTTCCATATTTGAAAAATTACTGCAGGCAGCCGGCAAATCCATCTATTCTACGATTGCCCAGGTTACCGGTGCGGTTGTCAATATGATTTTTGACCCGATATTCATATACGGCTGGCTGGGAATGCCGGCTCTCGGCGTCCGCGGCGCCGCCTATGCAACGGTTCTTGGACAAATTGTTTCTCTTATAATTGCCGCCATCTTTCACTTTAAGAAAAATACGGAAATTAAAAACAGCTTGTCCTATCTGAAGCCCTCCATTCACCTGATAAGGGAAATATATGCCATAGGACTTCCGGCTATTATTGCACAGGCGCTTATGTCTGTTATGACCTATGGACTCAACCGGATTCTTGTTACAATAGATGAATCTGTCGTGACAGCCTATGGTCTGTTTTATAAAATCCAACAGTTTATCCTATTCGCCGCTTTTGGGCTTCGGGATGCCATCACGCCTATCGTTTCTTTCAATTACGGAAAACGGGATAAAACGCGTATTCAAAACGGTATCAAATATGGCTTGCTGGATACTCTGGTTATTATGTTGATTGGAACCTTTCTTTTGGAAATACTTGCAAAACCTTTCCCCGCACTGTTCGGATTAACCGGAAACACGAAAGAAATCTGCAGCGGCGCTATGCGCATTATCTCTCTCAGCTTTGTATTTGCAGGAGCGAATGTAGCCTTTCAGGGGATATTCCAAGCCTTGGAAGCCGGTCTGGAATCTCTTATTATTTCCATATGCAGACAATTTTTATTTGTACTGCCCACCGCATGGCTGTTTTCCAAAATAGCTGCCAATAATACAGCGATGACATGGGTTGTCTGGCTGACTTTTATCATTGCTGAAAGCATAAGCTGCCTTATTTCCGTTCTTTTTATGAAACGAATTAAAAAACAAAAAATTAACCCTTTGACTTTGTCCGAAAAAATATGCTAAACTACAAAAGCAATAAAAATAACAGACATAAAGTGACATAAACGACACAAGTAGTGCATTGCACATAAATCTGATTACGGTACATATGTTTTTATCTGTGATATCAGAATATGCAGCGGCTCGCTTGTGTCTTTTGTTTTGTCCAAAAGGAGGAAATTTATTATGCCCAGAAATCAAGCACAAAGAATGTTTTTTGCATTCGTAACCGTAGTCATTACCGTTCATGCCTATGTATTTTACAGTCTGTATGTCATCAACGGAAACACTTTCCTAACATATGCCGGCCTTGCCTCCGGAACGCAGGTATCGCACGTTCTGGACGCTATCCGCATTCTGGGAGGCGTTGAAGTCTTTGGACACCGCATCCCCATCTGGGGCGTTGTTCTCATTGAATTTTGTCTGGCTTATCTGCTGGAGATTGTAATGGGAAGCCCTTGTTCCTTTAAACTTGCCTGCAAATGTTTTAATCCGAAAGAAACGCATCCCGTTCATTTTGAGTCCGCCATTATATGTGCGACCGTCGGTCTTATGTGTCCGGCTATGAGCTTTCTCGCGGCTATTTTGTACTATCCCTACAATGCAATGGATTTTAACATTTTCACACTCTTAGCAAACTGGCTGAAATTAGTATGCTTTAACTTTCCGTTTGCATTCTTTACACAGTTATTCTTCATCCAGCCGCTTGTACGGACGATATTCAAAATCGTGTTCCGCAAGGATATTGAGGCACGATAAAAAAGTGCAGTTCCAGCGGCTTGCGCTCAAGTAAAATACCTGCCGCTCTCACGAATGAATTTCCGTGGACGGCAGGTATATCATTTATTGTTGCATAAAAGAATCAATTTTCCCTAACACTACAGAGTCTTTTTGATAGAAAAAGTCTGTAGCCTCCACTACCAATGTTTCTCCTATGACTTTTTCATTCCGAATCTTTTCCGCTGACTTAAGAAAATCTTCTTTTATATCAAGCGTAGTTGACAAATGGACGGGGTGGCGATTCTCTTCTTTCATGCGGTGAAGATATCTCTGGTACAACACTTCCGCATCTCCCTGCAAAACAAGCGTCAAAACAGCGTATTGATGTTCCGCGGCAATGGTATGTAACTTTTGCAGTTCTGATTCATGGAAATTCGCTTCCAGAATCACATCATTGCCTGTCAGGGCAGTTTGTGAAAATATATGGCACATAATTTCTATCGTCGTATTGGAAAGCACCTTATTTTCCTCACGATTATGAAATCCAATATAATCGCCTAAAATCTCTTTTATTGTATCTTTCTGAAATGCGGCGGTATGATATCTTTCTGATAATATTTTAGAAAATGTTGATTTTCCTGCGGCTATGTCACCTGTAAGCAATAACAGTTTTTTCATAGATAACCTCCTGATGATATATTGTAAAAACCCCCAATTTTTTTTAAAATTTGGGGGTATTATTCAAATTACTGCATATTTACCTTTTAAGAATACTCTGCCAATCAGCCTTATTATACAAAATTCTGATTATGTACACTATGCCGTTTTGCATATCATAATAATAAAATATATTGTAGTTATCAAAGTATGCTATCCGTATGCCCATACGCCCTAATAGCTCCTCGCCAACCAACGGATGTCCTTCCGGATATTCTGCCAGTTTATCTACAATGCCCAAGATACCATCAGTTATCCGCCGTGCTGCCTGTGGATTACATAAATCAACAAAAATATAGTATTCTATGTCCAGCAAGTCATACTCTGCCGGTTCCGTAAATACTACTTTAGCCACGTTCTTTTCTCCTTATTTCCATTTTCTCCCTTACTTCATCAATCGTGCTGGTTCTTCCCTCCTGCATAGCTTTATAGCCTTCGCCAATTAATCTATACAATTCCAATTTTGCAGTATCCGATGTGTCCGCAGTTATTTGTGGCTTAATTGCTATCATATAATCACACCCTTTCCTATCAGTTACAGTATAACATATATCTTTTTTCTCAACAACCCAATATATAACTGCCAAAAAAATCCTCACATCATTGTATCATCTCTAAGAACTTCCGCCAAACTGATTTTACGCACATTCCGCCAGCCCAGATAATAGGCAAACGCCACACAGGCTAATACAGCCAGCATAAAAATTGCAATCGGGACAAGCGGCGCCTCGGCAAGAAATTCTCCCATGTCAAGATAACTCATGCGCAGCATAGCCCATACGACAATCACCGCTAACGGAAGGGTTCGTAAAATAGGGCGTCCTGCAATGACTAACGCCTCAATGCAAAACATCTTTCTGAATTTTTCCGGCGTCAGTCCGACGGACATATATCTGGCAAACTCCCTTTTTCTCTGGCGCACAAACCCTAATGTATTAGAAAATACATTGCTGACGCCGATAATTGCCAAAAGAATGCAAAAAACAGCGAATATCGCCATCATTCCCTGAATCTGTTTATCATTGGCGGTCTGCTTTTGTATACGGTTTTCGCTTTCCGTTACATATTCCCTGCTGACAATCTCTGTAATCTCATACTGCAGCGCGCTTACTTCTTCTAACGCAGCGTCCTCCCCGCAAAGGACGCGGATATAAACCTCATCTTCTTTGCCGCCTATCCGGTCTTTTATTTCTTTCCATAAAGACTCCGGCATAAAATGCACCAGTTCATAATAATCCAGTCTGGCGTATTCCTCCCGTAAAACAGGCTCTTTTTCCGCATAAGCCAAAATGGGAACTTCAACCGTCATCTGCTCATTTCCCGACTGTCTTAACGTACTTACGGTATTTTCCATGGCGTTGATATACGGCACATCCTGACGATGCCTGAAATCGGGATTTGTCACATCGCAAATCCGATTCCGTATGACTGCTCCGTCAAGCCGCGGCGCAATGCCAAT
This sequence comes from Bacillus sp. (in: firmicutes), assembly GCA_023666125.1. Taxonomy (GTDB): domain Bacteria; phylum Bacillota; class Clostridia; order Lachnospirales; family Lachnospiraceae; genus UBA3282. The sequence continues at coordinate 24,824 of JAMPCN010000027.1, forward strand.
CTGTTCACAATACTCTATAAAACTATTATCATCCATAATGATAAGCGGCGCGTTTACCAGCCAGCCATCCTCCGTCTGCGTCACATACTCATCCAAGGCATGGGAAAATCCGCCAAGCGATTTTATCTCTTCACTTAGTTCATCCTCCGTAATAAGCCTTTTCGCCCCTGCCTTTTGATATACCACGGCGCTTCTTACGCCGGAGAGTTTTTGTATGATTGCCACCTCTTCTACGGTATCGACCTCTGCATTTTTCAGCGTAACCATAATATCCCACTTATCTCTGTAACGTTCAAAATAAGTCTCTCTTGTACTAATTTTTGACATGGTAAAAAAACACTGCATCATAACAAACGCCATAAAGGAAAGCGTCAAAGACAAGGACGCCGTCCTCAGGCTCTTTTTTTGTGCTTTCAAGGCATTGCCCGCCAATTCTCCCTCCACACCGAAAATACAAGCAAGCACACGGGAATTTTTCTTACGCTTTAACTGTAACTCTTCGGTATTTCTAATCGCTTCAAGCGGCGTTAATCTGCTCAATTTTCCGGCCGGCAGCCATGCGGAAATCCATATGGTGATTACCGTTACCAGTAACGTTACCGCAAATACCAGCGGGTGATAGCCAAAAACCGCCTCGTGCCGTTCCGGAACAAGATTCTCTAATAAAACATTCGACATTTTCAAAATCCACTTACTAATCATGATGCCGGATAAATTACCAACAACGATTGGCACGGCGCATAATGCAGCCGCCTCCTGCAACAGACATATCCGAATCTGTTTCGGTGTAGCCCCAATGCTGGCAAGAATGCCAAACTGATGGATTCTCGCATTCATAGACGCCGCAAAAGAATTGTGGATAATCATAATCAGGGAAAACGACGCCAGCGCCGTTATCAACAGAAATAACGGAAATACCAGCCTCGGCGCGCTATCCTGCGGGTCGCGCATCAGATACATTGCCTGAAGTTCATAGCTATATTCAGCCGCCTCCAGCGAATTTTTCAAAAGCTCAATTCTTTCCACTTCATATTTCCACATATTATAAAATAATCCGCATAGTAACGATAAAAGCAAAGCGGAAATAAATGCCGCTGTCATAACGGACAGGCTCGACGAGCGGTTATTTTTTATATAGCCTGATGAATAATCTTTCCACATAGTAGGCGCTGCCATATTCTTTATGACAGCTTTGTCACCTCCCGTCTTTCATCGCTGATAATACGTCCATCCTCTATTGTGACGATACGGTCCGCCTCCAAAGCCACTTTTTCATCATGGGTAATCAATAAAATAGTCTGCTTCAGATTCCGGTTGGAAAGTTTCAACATATCCATAATCTCTTTGGTGTTCTCCCGGTCGAGATTGCCGGTCAGCTCATCCGCTAAAAGCAGCGCCGGACGGTAAATTAAAGAGCGCGCAATGGCTGTCCTTTGCTGCTGTCCGCCCGAAAGCTGATTGGGTAAAGCTTCCAGTTTATCCGCAATGCCAAGCGCTAAGACCACCTGCTCAAAGTATTCTTTATTGGGCTTCTTTTTATCAAGCGCTAACGGCAGTAATATATTTTTCCTGACGGTCAGCGTAGGAATCAAATTATAGAACTGATACACCAGCCCTACCTTTCTGCGCCTGAAAACCGCCGCCTGTGCCTGACTTAAGCCGGAAATATCCGTTCCCTCTATCATAACTTTTCCCTCTGTCGGTTTATCCACACCTCCTAAAATATGCAAAAGTGTGGATTTCCCTGAACCGGACGCCCCCACAATCGCTGTAAACTCCCCTTTTTCCACCGATAAATCAATGCCGTTCAGTGCCAATACCCGGTTTTCCCCCGAATCGTATACTTTCCGCACGCCCTCACACCTTACTATCTCCACTTTACCCGCTCCTTTCCCACCGCATATGATAGATTTGCCCATGCAGACATTAACATATGCTTTCTTTACATTTTAGCAGACGAAAGTGACAACTCAGTGACGATAAAAACGAATTTCAAAAAAGGCGCCGCCCTCCGGCATATTTCCTGCCCGAATGGTTCCGTTCTGACGCTCAATAATCTCTTTTGCTAAAGCCATCCCAATTCCGATTCCGCCCTCTTTCGCATTTTTCCCCCGATAAAAACGCTCAAAAAGATGCGGGATATCTTCTTTGGCAAATCCCTCTCCCTCATCCCGGATAAGAATTTCCGTATATAACGGGTTCTGCCCATAAGCACAATGAATCCGTCCTCCCACATTATGCTCCATGCAGTTTTTCATGATATTCATAACCGCTTCCATCGTCCAATCCAAATCGGCTCTCACCATCATCTCCCCCGATTCCGGAATGTCAACGGAAGTTCCTGAGTCGGCAAATAATTCCTGTAAATTGTCCGCCGCCAGAACAAGCACGGTAAAAACATCGACCTCCTCTTTTTGCAATAATAACGTTCCCGCGTCCAGACGGGATAAAACAAGTAAGGCTTCCTCCAAACGGGTAAGCCTGCCCAACTGTTTCTGTATCTGTTCCAGTCTGCTCTTTTCCTCCTCCGTCTGCGCCGACATATCGGACAGCGTCTGTAAGGATAAAGAAATTGCCGTGATAGGCGTTTTTATCTGGTGGGCAATATTGGACAGATTTTTAGCAAAATCATTTTTTGCCTGCACCGCCGCATCTTTTGTCTGATAAAGGAAAGTCACAGTTTTATATATTTCATCTTCCAGCTTGGAAAAATCATCTTCCCCATAAGAAGAAAGAACAGGCGCTTTTCCGATATTCGCCTGTTCCAGATAGTCTATCAACGCCTGAATGCGCTTAGATTTCTTTTTCCTCATATCGTATCCTCCATACGGTAGCCCACGCTCCTGACCGTTTTGATACAAGACGGCTGCTGCAGTTTGTCCCGCAGTCTTTTCATCGTAACCGTGAGGGTATTATCGTTTACATAACTTCCTTTTACATCCCACACCTGTTCGAGAATTTTTTCTCTGGTAAGAGTCCTGCCCTTATTCTGCATCAGATACAAAAGAAGCTGATACTCCGCCGCGCTTAAACTTACCTCTTCCGAATCACAGGACACTGTCCGGCGGTTTACATCCATCATAATCCCATTACAGGAAAGGTACTGTCCGGACACATTTCCGGTGCGGCGAAGCAGCGCCGCAATCCGCGAATACAATACCTCCAGTGCAAACGGCTTTACCACATAGTCATCCGCGCCGTTTTGAAAACCGGAAACAATATCCGCGGTATCTCCCCGAACCGTCAGAAAAATCACCGGCAGTTCTTTTCGGCTGTCACGAATCCATTTGCACAAACTGTCGCCGCGCCCATCCGGCATATTCCAGTCCAATAACACAAGCGCGGGTACATGAGACTCTAGCGCCTGTTTTGCCTGCGCCAGCGTAGCGCACAATGTCACGCGAAAGCCTTTTGGCTCCAGATATTCCTTCACCGTCTGCGCAATCTGCGGGTCATCCTCTACATAATATAAATCAATCATCAGCAGTTTCCGCCTTTTTCTTTTCTTGATTCTCATTATAGCAGAAAAATATGACAGGTAGGTGACAGGTTGATAAAAAACGCCAGTCAAAACTGACTGGCAGCAACAGCACATTAAAATTCTTCAAATACATCATTAAAAATATCGTCACCATATTTATCATACAACTTTGCCGCCAAATCATAGCAGTAATTGTCGTCTCTTTGTGAAATGACCATAATATTCATTATCATTTTATCAATGACCAAAGTATATACTACCCTTATTCCAATTCCCCGGTATTTTATTTTAAAAAAACCGGTTAAATCATTTCCTTTTTTATTTCCTAACGGTTTCCCATAACCATTAGGACTCGGCAGGGGTGCCTGTGATACTTTGAGAATACCCGCCAACACTTGTTTTCGGACACTTCTGTCAATTTTGCCATAATCTTTCCTGGCTTCATCAGTTATTCGTATCTTCCATGCCATTACTCAAATTCCACACTTTCAGACAACTCGCTCAATTCCTCTATGGATAAACCCTGCTCATTTATAAACTCTTCAAAGGAAGATGTATTGCTGTTTAACCTGCTTTCTGCAAGTTTTAGTAATCTGATATTTTCAATCTTTTCCAGCAGTTTTTCCAGTTTAGAAACTTTTTCCTGCGTATCTCTATATTCCTTTACAGATAATAACACTGCAGCCGGTTGATTATTTTTCAAGATAATATATTCATTATTGTTTTCCGCCACATCACGAAAAATTTTTCCAGCCTTACCCTGACTGAAATCCGATATGGGAACCAGCCTTTCCGTCAAATCTAATAATGCTGCGTTCATATCATCAACCTCCTTTACTAGCTTAATTATATATCTCATTTATATTATATGCAATATTTTCATTAAAATTTATATTATCCAATTATTACATTAATAAAGTCAGCTTTGTAAACTCCCTGATATGATAATCAGCATATTCCATAATACGATTTCTTTCTTCGATGCATTTTACGTCAAGCGCTTCCGTAAAGACCGTTTTCATGCCCGCCATTTTTGCCCCATATAACTCATCAGAGCCGCCGTCCCCGACAAACAGGCACTCGTCAGGGGAAACGTTCAGGTTGCGCATTGCCAGTTCATAAATACGTCTGTCAGGTTTCAGAAGTCCTGCATAACAGGAAAAAACGGCGTCGTCAAAATAAGGATAGAGTGTTGACTGCTCCCAATGCTTGCAGTCAATCACATCCGCATTACTGATAAGCCCCAGCCTGACGTTTTGGGATTTGAGCGTTTTTAAAGTATCTATGATATCGCCGGATACATTCTGCAGCGCCGCTTTCATTCTATTTTCACGCGCCGCTAAAACCTTTTTCTTCTGCGCATCGCTGACCGCAAACGGCATACCGACTGTAATCTTATCGATTATTTCCATTTCGGATTTGACTAATCCCAACGCTCTTTCATGATATAAGGAATCTTTTTCCGCATACTTTTCCCATTCATCCATGGACAGACCCAGTATGGTAAATTCGTTATTTTCCTTATCGTAAGCAGGGATAATTAATGTAAAAAATAAGTCAAAATATACGGCTTTTATCATTTTTTGCCTCCGGATTTTTCTTACTACGCATCCTCTTCTCCCGTCTCCGGCTTTTTCTCAACACTCTTCATATGTAATAACCGTTCTACCCGCCCTCTGGAAAACACATAGTTTACCAATAGGGCGATAGATACGCCAATACCCGTATCTATCATGCGGTAAATCGCATAGTTGATATAGTTGGCTGGCGTGTTAAAAAGAATAATGCACAGCACTACCCCGCCCGGCTGTACGCCGCCCGGCCAGTGAAAGCGCACACACAACGCAATCAATATAATAATTCCCAAAAAGACTAACAACAGCCTCACCCAATACGAGCCGCTTGGATAAATCTGATGTTCCAGCCAGAAAAGTCCCAGACCGATAAAACCGCCGATAATCGTACCAAAGAAACGGTTCCCGCCGCTGCGTCTGGAGTCCTCCATGTCCACTCCCATGCCAAAGATTGCGCCGATACAGGCAAAAGTAGGATTCGCGCCCGGAAACGGCGCGTAAAAAAATGCCGTCAGCATCGTTGCCAATGCCGTTTTTAAACTTCTAAGCCCCAATCCGGGAATGGGCGCATGTACCGGATGATGTTCTTCCATATCAATTCTCCTTTACTTGTTCCAATTTTGAAAGCTGCTTTGCAGCCGCTATTTTTCTTTATTCATCTATCCCTCGATTGCAATTAGTTTTAATAGAAAATTCGACTCTGGGAGGATTACCATGGTAATCACCGGATATGAAGATATCTATAAAAAAGAAGTGATTGGCACAATCGCCCTTATGCGGAAAGAAAACGGCGTCGGCATCCTCAAGAAATTTTTTGTCCGCAAAGACTACCGAAACGGCTGACGTCATAACCCTTTACAGGCTTGTATAAATTCGACGCTGTATTTTTGTAAGAAAGCCTCCAACGCCTTTTCTTTCATCTCATTATCCGCAATCTCCGCTTTCCGGCAGTTTCATTATCGCATATCCCATAAATACCACCGTAATAACCGCCCTAAGGGCAAACGGCACTGATAAAAACGCAAAGGGAACCATATTCAAAAGCGTTTCCACCACATACATCAAAACCTTGGAATATACTGCCGTTCTAAAAAGCGTTCCCATCTCATATTGTTTTTTCAGCATGTATGCAATAAGCATCGCAAACAGCAGATAAACCGCCGCGCATATGAAATACCAGAACGTTCTTCCCACAAAGAAAATAATACACACTATTATAATCCCAAACGTCATAATGGGCGCCAGCGCGTCTATGAGCGCGCTTTTATTGATTGCCAGTGAACTAAAATCCGCAAAATTCAACTGCTGATACTGCCCGTTCTGCATAACCGACATACCGTTTTGCCCTACCAGCATAATGTTTCGATATCCCTCCAACGCTAATTGATATGCGTCGTCATATGAAAAGCTTTCCGTATCGTCCGTTATCTGGATAAAGTTCATACCATCATCATACATAAACTCCTCCTCTACGGAGAGCTTTCCCCCTTGTATTGTAAAATCCGGTATCTCATTTATCCAATCCGACATATGCATGGGCAAAAAGAGACCGATAAATAAAAGAATGGTTGAAACCAGAACCAAAAGCGTTACAAACCCAATCATACTTCCGGTTTTTACTTTTATGAGTCTGTCATACTTAGTCGGTACGAAAGAAAGCACGAACTGCTGAAAAATATTCGGCGCTTTCTGCGGCTCCTGGTTACCGCCGTATTGATACGGTCCGCCATAATTTCCATAGTCGTTATTCATGTGGGGATTGTTCTGTTGATTGTAATTGTTGTCCATTTCTTCTCCTTTTCCTTTTTCATTTATTTCATTATTTATGTAAAAAATATCAATGCTTCCCCAAATATCGATTCACCCGCTTTTGATAAGCAAGATATTCCGCGCCAAAAACTTCCTGCAAAAACGGCTCCTCATTATTGACAATCTGTAAATGCAGCATCAAGCAAGCCGCTATGCTTATCACCAGCAAGGGAACATTAAAAAACATACAGACAATGCCGATATAAACCAAATCAAAACCTAAAAATGCCGGATTTCTGCTGATTTGAAAAATCCCTGAAGTCACAAACGCCGTCTTATCCGTATGAGATACGCCTGCGCGCCAGCTGTCCTTCATGGTATACACAGCCACCGTAAAAAACAGCACTCCCACAGCCGCTAAAATGAGTCCAACCGCTCTTGCCCAAACCGGAAAATTCCCCGTATTCAGTATAATAGAGACAACTTCCATCGCAACCGTAAGATATGTTGCTGCTTTCATAATCACTTCAATCCATTTCGTAAAGCCGGTTTTTCCTTTTCCCATCTGGTCGGTCTGTATGCCGGATTTTTTCTGCATAAACATTTTATATAGATAACATCCGTAAAATAATACAAGTATAATAATTGCTGCAATCTGAAATAGCATTTTATTCTCCATTGCTTAAAATTAAAAATAAGGAAACCTGAATATTATCGAAGTTTCCTCGCTCTGACTCTGCTTACCATAAGAAATATAGATTTCCCAAAAGCAACCTGAAAAATATTTACGATACTTTCTTTTCTAATTCAGTCATTCTTTTCTCTAATTGATTATACAGTGCATATAAATCAAGATAATCATTCCGAGCTTTTAACAAATTCATATCTTTTTGCACAGTTTCTAATTTATTATTGACTTCATCAAGTTTACCGTATAATCTTTGTTCCACTCTGTCAAGTTCCCCGATTATGGCATTAAGAAGTTCCTTGGTTTCATTATCCATATATTCTTACCTCCCGCACCAATAAGTATATCACTATTGGGGCATAAAGTCTATTGCTAATCTACCTATCTACGGCGCAGTGCTTCTTTTAGGAACAAAAAATGTCTCCTTATATCCTTTTTCCAATTTTAACAGGGCAATCTTTTTGTCGATGCCCCCTGCATATCCGGTGAGGCTTCCATTTGCGCCGACTACTCTGTGACATGGCACAATAATAGATATTTCATTGTGCGCTACTGCTCCGCCGACCGCCTGCGCCGACATTCTGGCGAGTCCTTTCTTTTCCGCAAGCTTCTCGGCAATCGCCCCATACGTCGTTGTCTGTCCGTAAGGAATCCGGGCAAGGATTTCCCATACCTCATTTTGAAACGCGCTTCCGGTAAAATGCAGTGGCAGCTTAAAATTCGGTTCATTTCCGGAAAAATATATATCGAGCCACTTCTTGGTCCGTCCAAATACCGGCAATTCTTTTTCCTCATTTTCCTTATCAAGATAAAGCGCAAAATATTTCTGCCCCTCAAACCATAATCCTGTCAGACCGATTTCATCCGCTGCCAGTACAATACCGCCAAGCGGTGATTCATATTTACTTGTATATTGCATTTCATATTCCCTCTGTTTTTGATATCTTCTCGTATTTACTCTCTCAATTTCTAATTTTTTAATCCACCAAACAGGTCTTTTTATATTGCAAAATCCCGGTTCCCATCCATCGGTTTTCTTGCTTTTATTAACAAAAAATCAGGTTTATGACATAAATCCTTATATTGCGGATATTTTTCCAGCAATTCATCAGTTGGTAACGGCTCAATCATCTTTTCAATCATAAAACCTGTTTCAATCAATGTATTCACAATCGTGGAAAAAGTCCGATGATACTTTTTTACATTATCCACAAACCATACGGACTCCCGTTCTCCCTCTATGCCATAGTTTGCCAGATTCAAATAAAGCTTGTTTCCGTTGGCATCCCTTGTCCATCTGTCGCCTCCGGAATGGCAAGTACATAAAGGATTCTCCTGCGAAAAAATAAACAGTCCGTCTTCACACAACATTTTATATATATTTTTCACAACACCGGAAAAATCTTCCACATAATGAAATGCTAACGAACTTATCACCATATCAAACCGTTCATGCAACTGTGCAATATCCTCCATCGGCATATTGATATATGATATCTTTGAATCGCTATTCTCTTTTCTTGCAATTTCCAGCATCTTCTCTGAAATATCGATTCCTATCACCCGCTCCGCGCCATCACGAATAAACCGTATACAATGCTCCCCGAAACCACACCCTAAATCCAGCACTTTTTTACCATGTAAATCCGGCATCATGGAAAACAGCGCCGGTATCTCAAACAAATTATTGGCATTCAGCTCGTTATCTCTAATTTTCTTATATCCTTCAAAAAAAATTTCATTATCATATATATTCTGTTTTGCCACTTATCAACATCTCCTAGTATCATACTTTTTCAATCATAGTCTATACCTTATCCAACTTCATGTTTGTCTTACTGCATTATTCTACTTGATATAGAGCAGTCTTGCAACACAAAATATTCCAATGAAAATGGTTGATTATCTCA
>JAMPCN010000028.1 GCA_023666125.1 Bacillus sp. (in: firmicutes)
TGGAGTGCCGATTGCTTTTATGACGGCGGTTTATCTTGCGAAGATAGCGAAGCCGAAAGTAAAGAGCGTAATCGCAGCGGCGGTCAGTCTGCTGGCGGGTATTCCCTCGGTGGTTTACGGTCTGGTAGGCATGATGGCGCTTGTTCCGGGGATACGGACTGTTTTCCATATCCCGGACGGAGCCGGTTTATTTGCGGCTGTGATTGTGCTTGCCATTATGATTCTGCCGTCTATCGTTAAGGTGTCGCTTGCAGCGTTGGAGGCAGTTCCCAAAGAATATGAGGATGCGTCTCTTGCTCTTGGCGCAACGCCGGTTGAAACTTATTTTAGGGTATCCGTTCCGGCGGCGAAAAGCGGTATTGCGGCGGCGGTGGTTTTAGGCGTTGGCAGGGCGATTGGCGAGTCGATGGCGGTTATGATGGTAGCGGGGAACGCCCCCAATATGCCGGGTATCTTCCAGAGCGTCCGTTTTTTGACAACCGCCGTGGCAAGCGAGATGTCATATGCTGCCGATGGAAGTTTGCAAAAACAGGCGCTATACTCCATTGCGCTGGTATTGTTTTTCTTTATCATGCTGATAAATGCCGCATTGAATTTCTTTTTAAAAAGAAAATGAAGAAAGAAGGGATGGAATGCAAAAACAATCTGTTTCGGTTAGAAGGAAAACCTACGTTATATTTATGCGGGCATTGATGGGGATTTGCATCGGCATTACCTGTGCGCTGGTATTATTTTTCATCGGTTATGTTTTGCGGAAAGGGCTTCCTCATGTCACATGGGAGCTGTTGATGAACAAACCAAGCTATCTGTCCGGGCGGATAGGGATTTTGCCGGATATTTTAAATACGATTTATATCGTGCTGGCAACGCTGGCGTTTGTTCTCCCTCTTGGAGTAGGCGCGGCAGTTTATTTGACGGAATATGCGGCAAATAAAAAACTGGTGGGTATCATTGAATATGCTGCCGAGACCTTATCGGGGATTCCGTCCATTATTTACGGTCTGGTAGGTATGTTGTTTTTCTGCCGGTTTTTCGGTATGAAAACTTCTCTTATGGCGGGAACTCTTACGCTGGTTATTATGAATCTGCCGACGGTTATGCGCACTACGCAGGAGAGTTTGAAAACGGTGCCGCTAAGTTATAGGGAAAGCGCTTTTGGGTTGGGAGCGGGAAAATGGAGGGTCATTTATACGGTTGTACTTCCCGGCTGCATTGATGGCGTGATAACGGGCTGTATATTGTCTATTGGACGGATTTTAGGGGAATCGGCGGCGCTTCTGTTTACAGCGGGTTTTGCTCATGCTTTAAACGGGATTTTTAAAGGACTTGGCAGCTCGGGCGCGACGCTGACGGTCGCATTATATGTCTATGCAAAGGAAAACGGAGAGTTTGAAATTGCATTTGCCATTGCTGCGATTTTGATGATTTTAACAGTGTGCATTAACCTGTCGGTGCAGCTTGTTGGCAGATATTTTCAGAAAAGAGGAAACGAATGAATGGTATTATGACGGTAAAAGATTTGTGCCTTTGGTATGGAAGCGCACAGGCTCTTAAAGATATTAATATTGACATTGAAGAACGCAGCATTACGGCGTTTATCGGTCCGTCCGGATGTGGTAAATCTACTTTTTTAAAATCGTTAAACAGGATGAACGACCTTATTGCCGGGGTGCGGATTACGGGAGAGGTGCGTTACAGAGAGAGAAATATTTATGATGCGGGAACAGACGTCAATGAGCTTCGCCGCAGTATCGGCATGGTTTTTCAAAAACCGACGCCTTTTCCTATGAGCATTTACGATAACATTGCTTACGGACCGAGGACGCATGGCATGAAAAATAAGGCGAAGCTGGACGATATCGTGGAACGTTCCCTGCGCGGCGCGGCTATCTGGGATGAGGTAAAAGACAGATTGAAAAAATCGGCGTTGGGACTTTCCGGCGGACAGCAGCAGCGGCTCTGTATCGCCCGCGCATTGGCGGTGGAGCCGGATGTGCTTTTGATGGATGAGCCGACAAGCGCCCTCGACCCGATTTCTACATCTAAAATCGAGGAGCTTGCAATGGAATTAAAGAGTAAGTATACTATTATCATCGTCACGCACAATATGCAGCAGGCTGTGCGGATTTCCGATAATACAGCTTTTTTTCTCCTCGGCGATTTAATCGAATACGGCAATACGCAGAAAATGTTTGAACAGCCAAAGGATAAGAGGACAGAGGATTATATTACGGGGAGGTTTGGATAATGAGAAGTTGTTTTGATAGGCAGCTCACCATGCTGCATAATGAGCTTACCCGGATGGGCGCCATGTGCGAGGAGGCGATTGCCGCTGCGTCAAAGGCGCTGAGCGCGGGAGATGGAAAGCTTGCGGATAAGGTGCTGTCTCTGGACGGGGAGATCGACCGGATGGAGGGTACGATAGAAGCGTTGTGCCTGAAACTGCTATTGCAGCAGCAACCGGTGGCGGGTGATTTGCGACAGATTTCCGCAGCCCTTAAAATGATTACTGATATGGAACGTATCGGAACGCAGGCGGCGGATATTGCGGAGATTATTACGTTTCTGGGGGGAAGATGCGGAGAGGAATGCGAATATATCCGCTTTATGGCACAAGAGGCAAGCCGGATGGTGACGGAAAGCATCGACGCTTTTGTAAAGCAGGACGTTATACTGGCTGACGGGGCTATTGAACGTGACGATGTAGTGGATAATTTGTTTGTGCAGGTCAGGGAATCTTTAATCAAAATGATAGCGGATAAATCGGCGGACGGCGGATATGCGCTGGATTTATTGATGATAGCCAAATATTTTGAACGTATCGGAGACCATGCGGTAAATATTGCAGAATGGGTTGTTTTTTCCGTAACGGGAGTGCATAAAGGATCAGATTGATGAAAATATGGTGTGTAGAGGATGATGAGAGCATCCGTGACATTGAAGTATATACGTTACAGTCCACCGGTTTTGACGCGGCGGGCTTTCCGGACGCGGCGTCTTTCCGGGATGCTTTAAGCGCAGAGAAGCCGGATTTGGTTCTGCTTGATATTATGCTGCCCGGAGAAGGCGGCGTGGACTTGTTGAAATTTTTAAAAGAAAGCCCTGACACTTACGGGATTCCCGTTATTATGGCGACGGCAAAGGGAATGGAATATGATAAGATTCAAAGTCTGGATTTGGGGGCGGACGATTATCTGGTAAAACCGTTTGGCATGATGGAAATGGTTTCCCGCGTTAAGGCTGTGCTTCGCAGATGTCATCCCGCGCAGGTGCAGCATCTTTTAAAAGCGGGCGCGCTCGTCGTCAATCTGGATGAGCATATCGTTACCATTGACAGAAAACGGATTAAGCTTACCTTAAAGGAATTTGAACTGCTTAAACTGTTTCTTTCGCATCCGGGCATTGTATATACCCGCGACCGGCTTTTCAACGACATATGGGGAACCGATTATATCGGGGAAACAAGAACGGTTGATATGCACATCCGTACATTGCGTGCAAAATTGGGCGGTTACGGGAAAATGATTGAGACGGTGCGCGGCGTCGGATATAGATTCGAGTGTGTACAGGATATATGATAGAGGAATTGAACATGACAAAGAGGATTTTTAAGTCGATTATGATTGCGGCGTTAGCCGTTTTAGCGGCAAGCCTTGTTATTATTATGGGCGGGCTTTATGGATATTTCAGTAATGTTCAGGAAAAGCAGTTAGAGGATGAACTGGCGTTAGCGGCGGCTGCCGTTGAAAAAAACGGTCAGGAATATTTGGAAAAAATACAGCCCGGACAGTATCGCCTGACATGGGTTGCCGATAACGGGGATGTCTTATATGATACACAGTCCGAGAAAAAGAACATGGAAAACCATGCGGACAGAGAGGAAATTCAACAGGCGCTTTTGAGTAAAGAGGGAAAAAGTTCGCGTTATTCCACGACGCTTTTGGAAAAAACGCTTTATCATGCGAGGCGGCTCGAGGACGGTTCGGTACTTAGAATTTCGGTCAGCAGCGTTACGGTGTGGGTTCTTGTATTGGAAATGATACAGCCGATTCTGCTTGTGCTTGTTGTGGCGGTTTGTTTATCAGGCGCGCTGGCAAGCCGGATTTCCAGGCGCATTATGGAGCCGTTAAACAATCTTGATTTGGAACATCCGCTCGAAAAAGATACTTATGAGGAATTGGCGCCGTTATTACACCGTATCAATAAGCAGCATAAGCAGATTGACATGCAGTTACTGGAATTGGAAAGAAAAAATGACGAATTTACGCAGATTACATACAATATGATGGAGGGTCTTGTGCTTTTAAACGACAAAAGCGTAATTTTAGCCATCAATCCTGCGGCGTTGAAATTATTTCATGCAGAGACCTCCTGTGTGGGAAAAGATTTTCTGACTGTTGAACGAAGTCATGACGTAAGCCGGGCGATACAGGATGCCTTTTTGAATGGATATAGTGAAATTCGTATGGAACGAGAGGAAAAAGAATATCAGCTTCATGTGAACCGCATTGCATCAAACGGTGCGGTTATCGGTGCGGTTGTGCTTGCTTTTGATAGAACGGAGGCAGCTTATGCAGAGAAAAACCGCCGTGAGTTTACCGCCAATGTATCGCATGAATTAAAAACACCGTTGCAATCCATTATGGGAAGCGCGGAGTTATTGGAAAACGGTCTGGTAAAACCGGAGGATATGACGCGTTTCGTAGGGCATATCCGTACGGAAGCCGGGCGGCTTCTGACACTGATTGAGGACATTATCCGTTTATCGAAGTTAGATGAGGGATATGAAATATCTATAGAAGAGTCTTGGGAGGATGTCGATTTATATGAGGCGGCAGCAGAGGTCGTGACAGGACTGGAAGAGATGGCGGCGGCAGCAGACGTTACCGTCAGCGTAACGGGAGAAAGCGTCACGATAAAAGGCGTCCGGCAGCTTGTAACGGAAATTATCTATAATCTTTGCGATAATGCCATTAAATACAATAAAGCGGGAGGCATAGTGGAGGTTTTTGCAGGCAGGAAAGATGATGATGCGTTGATTTGCGTAAAAGATTCCGGCATCGGCATTTTGCCGGAGCATCAGGAGCGAATATTTGAACGCTTTTACCGGGTGGATAAGAGCCGTTCCAAGGAATCGGGCGGAACCGGTCTGGGGCTTTCCATTGTAAAACACGCCGTCCAATCGCTGCATGGCAGGATTGAGTTACAGAGTATTCCCGACGAGGGAACAACAATATGGATTTTTTTCATGTAAGCGGCGGGAAAAATTTTTGCCTGCAGGTTTTAGTATTAGGCGGCGCGACGATTACAACTGCATCCGGCAATTTTGTGAAATGGCATGATAAGAGGGTTCTCTACCGGAAGTCCGCGGAGCAGATGAAAGAGGAAACGATGCTGTATGTCACACACACGGAATCATAAAAAAGATTGAGCAAAAGTCTCCCACAATGTCAGACTTACAGCCCCGCATAACCACATCATAAACCTCACACGGGAACCCGCTTTTTCTCTACGCATAAAATAACAAAATTCAGACTTCCTTTTATTGTCATTTTGAGGTATTATTTTTATATAAAGACTATATGTAATGGAGGGTGAGATTATGGCAAAAGAAATGATAGCAATGCTTCTTGCCGGCGGACAGGGTTCCCGTTTGTATGCGCTGACAGAGAAACTTGCGAAACCGGCAGTTCCGTTCGGCGGAAAATATCGTATCATCGACTTTCCGCTGTCTAACTGTGTAAATTCCGGAATCGATACGGTAGGTATTTTGACGCAGTATCAGCCGCTTGTACTCAACGAGTATATCGGCAACGGCCAGCCGTGGGATTTGGATCGTCTCTATGGGGGCGTACATGTTCTGCCGCCTTATCAAAAGGCGAGTAAGTCAGACTGGTACAAGGGGACGGCAAATGCAATTTACCAGAATATTTCCTTTATTGAACGCTATGACCCACAGTATGTCATCATTCTTTCCGGCGACCAGATATGTAAGCAGGATTATAATGATTTTCTGGAGTTCCATAAGGAAAAAAACGCTGAATTCAGTGTTGCGGTTATGGAGGTTCCGTGGGAGGAGGCTTCCCGCTTTGGACTGATGGTAGCGGACGGGGACGATAAGATTACGGAGTTTCAGGAGAAACCGAAAAATCCGAAGTCAAATCTGGCGTCGATGGGAATTTACATTTTTAACTGGGATATTTTAAAGAAATATCTGGAAGAGGATGAAGCGGATCCGAATTCCGAAAATGATTTCGGTAATAACATTATCCCGAATCTGCTCAGGGACAAGCGCAGGATGTATGCTTATCATTTCAGCGGCTATTGGAAAGATGTGGGAACGATTTCTTCTTTGTGGGAAGCGAATATGGAAGTTTTAGACCCGGAACACAGCGGCATTAACTTATTTGACGAAGACTGGAAAATATACAGCCGTAAGAGCGCTATGACAGGACATATGATAAGCGCGGGCGCGGTTGTGGAAAATGCCATGGTCACCGACGGCTGCCAGATAAAAGGCACGGTGAAGCACTCCATTTTGTTTGAAGGCGTCAAGGTGGAAAAAGGCGCAGTGATTGAAGATGCGGTTGTTATGGGAAATACGGTCGTAAAATCCGGTGCGGTGGTAAAACACTGTATCGTAGCGGAAAACGTTACTATCGGAAATAACGCCGTAGTAGGCGCAATGCCTTCTGATGATGAAAACGGCGTTGCCACAATCGGCGCAGGCATTACGATTGGCGATAATGCAAAAATCGGACCGAAAGCAATGGTGAACAAAAATGTGGAAGGCGGTGAAGAACAATGGTAAATTCTAAGGCAAGTGCGCTTGGCATTATATTTCCTAATAGTTATGACTCATGGGTTCCGGAGTTAGTGAATGTGCGTTTGATGGCGTCGATTCCGTTTGCCAGCCGTTATCGTTTGATTGACTTCATTTTATCCAGTATGACAAACTGCGATATCAGCAATGTTTCCATTATGGTCAATAATAATTACCATTCCCTGATGGACCATTTGGCATCCGGCCGTGAATGGGATTTGGTTCGTAAAAACGGTGGTTTGAATATTTTCCCTCCATTTGCGGAAAAGGACGCGAAGCCTTATGTTGGCCGTGTAGGAGCATTGGCGGGCATCCTGAATTTCTTAAGAGGACAGAAGGAAGACTATGTTTTCATAACCGATACCAATATAGCGGTGAATTTTGATTTTAAAGCTATGCTCAACGAACATATTGAAAGCGGTGCGGATGTTACGATTGCCTATAATGAGCAGGAACTGCCGGAGAGTATTATTCAGGATTCCTCTCCGAATAAGGGATTTTATTATACGTTTGACATTGACGAGGGCAGGGTGACTAAGATTTATGTAAACTCAAAAGATAAAGGCGTGCAGAATTTCTCCATGAATATTTATGTGTTGAAAAGAGAATTGCTGATTGATTTGATTGATGAATCTTTCGTTCACGGACATCAGTATTTTGAACGCGATATTCTGCTGACAAGCTTAAATCAGTTAAATGTGCGTGCGTATAAATGTGAAAGCTACATTGCGCGTATCAGCAGCTTAAAGAGTTATTTTGACGAGAATATGAAACTTCTTGACGAGTATAACTTAAACGCTCTTTTTGCAGGACCGCCGATTTATACGAAACTGCATGGCGGCAATCCGGCCAGATATGTGGAGGGAGCGAAAGTGCAGAATGTCATGGCGGCGGACGGCTGTATCGTCGAGGGCGAAGTGGAGAACAGCATCCTGTTCAGAAGCGTGAAGATTGCCAAAGGCGCGAAAGTGAAAAACTGTATTCTGATGCAGGGAACCGTGGTGGAAGCGGGAGCGGATATCGAGTATCTGGTTACCGATAAGAATGTTACGATAAGCGCAGGCAAAACCATGAAGGGAACGGACAGCTTCCCGGTTTATATCAGTAAGTTCCAGACGGTTTAACGGTTGGCGTTATCGGTTTTGGCAGTATATTTATAATTCATAATGACCGTATCATGGTAAAACGTGATACGGTCAGATTTTGTGAAACGGGAAAATCAGAATAGAGGGGAAATGATGTCTGCAAATCTGCAGGCGAAAGAAAGGGAAGATAAGACATGCATAATGAATTGACCGAAAGCGATATTAAGAAAATGCAAGAGGAGATTGAATATCGTAAGATAGTGGTGCGTAAAGAGGCGTTAGAGGACGTCAAAGAGGCGCGGGCGCATGGTGATTTAAGTGAGAATTTTGAATATCATGCGGCCAAAAAAGTAAAAAATCAGAACGAAAGCCGCATCCGCTATCTGGAGAGGATGATTAAAACTGCTGTCGTGATTTCCGACGAATCTGCGGAGGATGAGGTCGGTGTCAACAATACGGTGGAAGTGTATTTTGAGGAAGACGGCAGCATAGAAAAATATAAGCTGGTGACGACCGTGCGCGGCAATTCCTTAGAGGGGCTTATCAGTACGGAATCGCCTCTTGGCAAAGCCCTTTTAGGGCATAAAGTTGGAGAACGGGTGCATGTAACGGTCAATGAAAGTTATGGGTATGATATTACCATTCGTTCTATTGAAAATACAGTAGATGACGGAACGGATAAGCTGAGAAGCTTTTAAAAAATACAATACGATTTAGGAGGACGAGTTAATGGCATGGTATGATGAGGCAGTATTTTATCACATTTATCCTTTGGGGCTTACGGGGGCGCCAAAGGAAAATTCTTACGGGGAGCCGGAGCATCGTCTTTTGACACTGCTTCCATGGATATCACATATTAAGGAGATTGGCTGTAATGCAATTTATATCGGGCCGCTTTTTGAGTCTGTTGGACACGGATATGAAACAACGGATTATAAGAAGTTAGACAGCAGGCTTGGCACAAATGAGGATTTAGCAGAGTTTGTGGCGCAGTGCCATAAGCAGGGTATCAAAGTGATTCTGGACGGGGTCTTTAACCATACGGGGCGGGATTTTTTTGCGTTTCAGGATGTAAAGAAAAATCGGGAAAACTCTCCCTATAGGGATTGGTTTTGCAATGTAAATTTTGGCGGCAATAACGAATATAATGATGGATTTTCCTATGAAAACTGGGGCGGTTATAATCTGCTCGTTAAGTTAAATCAGCGCAATCCGGCGGTCAGGGATTATATCTGCGACGTCGTGCGTTTCTGGGTCAGTGAGTTTGATATTGATGGCATCCGCTTAGACGCCGCGGATGTGCTTGACTTTGATTATATGCAGGCGCTGCGCCGCGTGGCGGATGTGGTAAAACCGGAGTTTTGGCTGATGGGAGAGGTCATCCACGGCGATTATAACCGCTGGGCGAACGAGGGAACGCTTCATTCCGTGACGAACTATCAGTTACATAAGGCGTTGTATTCCGGGCATAACGACCACAACTATTTTGAAATCGCCCATACGGTCAAGAGATTGTATGCATTAGGCGGAAACCGTCCGGACGGTTTGAAGTTATATAACTTTGTGGACAATCATGATGTGGAGCGGATTTATACGAAACTTAATAATAAGGCGCATTTTATGCCCGTGCATATACTGCTGTACACGCTGCCGGGTATTCCGTCCATCTATTATGGTTCGGAATTTGGCATAGAGGGAAAAAAGGAGCGTTTTTCAGACGATTCCCTGCGTCCTGCGCTTACGCTTTCCGATTATGCGGATGCGGTCAAGAAAAATTCCTATACCCGTCTGATTGCGGCATTAGGGAAAGTTCGGCAGAATACAAAAGCGCTTTCCTACGGCGATTTTACCGAACTGCTTTTAACAAACCGCCAGTATGCGTTTGCAAGAAATCATAACGGGGAATCGGTTATCGTGAGCGTGAATAATGACGACGGCGATTTTACGATGACGCTGCCAGCCGGAAATGCGGCAGAGTATATCGGGGCGTTATCGGGAACGCGTGTATCCGTAACGGGCGGGAATATCGTTGTTACGATAAAGGCAGATTCCGGAGAAATCTGGCTGCCGGTATCCGACGGGCAAAAAGAGGCGGATGTGCAAAAAACTCCGGTAACTCTGCATGTAGAGGACGCTGCGGGAGGTACCCCGCTTCCCGAAGCAGCCGTTACGGAGAACGCCTCTGCGTCCGCACTCTCATTTGAAAGCTGCGAGGACGCCTACGAAAAAGGAAAGATAGCCGGATTGCAGGAGGCGGTTCTTGCCATTATGGAAAAGAACGGGCAGGTTACACAGCAGATGAAAAAAGACGTAACGGACAATGTATATCATGACTCTTTGATAAACTGGATTAAGAGCTTCCGCTAAGAAAGCCTTTGGCATAACTTTTTCTGAACAGGCATATGGTATAGAGATAGAGCATGACAAGCTATCGGTTTCGGATATCCCATGCGTTTTAGGAGGAAAAAGGTATGTATGAAATGAAGTCGGCGTCGGAAACAATCAGGCTGCTGCAGTCCGACAGAAAAGTTGGATTGGACAGGCGGGCAATTCTGGAAAGAAAAGAGAAACAGGGCGCAAACCGCCTGAGGGAACAGGAGAAAAAAAGCGTCTGGCAGATGGTGTTAGGACAGCTAAACGACCCATTGATATTGATTCTGATTGTAGCAATGGCGATTTCCCTTTTGCTGGGAGAAGTCGGCGATGCGGTGATTATTGTGGCGGTTGTCGTTTTAAATGCGGTAATAGGCGTCATACAGGAGGGAAAGGCCGGAAAGGCGGTCGAAGCGCTGAAAAAAATCTCCTGTCCGCAGGCGCATGTCATACGCGAGGGCAGGGCGGTGAAAATATCCGCTGAAGAGCTTGTGACGGGCGATATCGTATTACTGGAAGCCGGAAATATGGTTCCTGCCGATATGCGTCTGCTTGAAACGCAGGGGCTTCAGGTTGAAGAGTCTGCCCTAACAGGAGAGTCTGTGCCCGTAGACAAGAACGCCGATTATATAGAAGCATTACAGGGCGGTAACAGTTGCGAAAATATGGCCTATATGTCAACCTATGTAACACGCGGCAGGGCAAAAGGGATTGTGACGGCAATCGGCATGGATACCCGAATTGGGCATATTGCGGATATGCTTCATGAAAACGGGGAGAAACTGACGCCCCTGCAGGTAAAATTAGGGGAACTGGGCAAGGTCTTAAGCGTCCTCGCAGTGGGTATATGCGCGCTGCTTTTTGTCATTGCCGTTATGCAGAAACGAAATGTCGGGGAAATGTTATTGACATCCGTGTCTTTGACGGTAGCGGCAGTGCCGGAGGGTTTACCTGCGATTGTTACCATTGTACTGGCTCTTAGCGTGTCGCGTATGGTGCGCGCCAAAACGATAGTCAGGAAACTTTCCTCCGTAGAGACGTTAGGAGCGGTAGATGTGGTCTGCTCCGATAAGACGGGTACGTTGACACAGAATAAGATGACGGTAATGGAATGCTATATTGACGGCAGAATGATAGAAAGAGAAAAGCTTCCCCGTTATTTTGCGAAACAAAGTAACCTTGTATACGAGGGAGCAGATAGCAGCAGACGGCATTTTTTGCTGGGCTGTATTTTGTGCAATGATGCGGATATATCCGGTGGGGAGGAACTGGGCGACCCTACGGAACTGGCATTACTGCGTATGGCGTTGGAATGCGGCGTTGATATCGCGGCCTTTCGGGAATATTTTCCGAGAAAAGAAGAAAAGGGATTTGATTCCGACAGAAAAATGATGACGACCGCGCATCTGACCACCGGAAAACGAAAAGACCTTTCCGCGAAACCGAATGCCAATATGACGGCATATGCAAAGGGCGCGGCCGAAAAGATAGTGGAGCGGTGCGCATACTATTATCAGAACGGGCGTATCTGCGCGCTGTATGATACGGATAAAAATGCGCTTTATAAAATACTGGAACGATTGATGAATGAGGGCAGAAGAGTGCTGGCTCTCGCCATGGAACCGGATGGGAAAATGCAGGAAAAGGACATGGTGTTTCTTGGTTTTGTCAGTATGCAGGATCCGGTCAGAAAAGAAGCGGTGGAAGCGGTTGCGGAGTTTAAAAAGGCGGGCGTGGAGACGGTGATGATTACCGGCGACCATCAAAGCACGGCCTTTTCCATAGCCAGGCAGTTAGGAATCGCTTCTTCTTTAAATGAATGTATCTCCGGCAGGGAACTGGACAATATGGAAAAGCATGTTTTCCTAAAAAAACTTTCACACTTAAAAGTGTTTGCCAGAGTAACGCCGGAGCATAAGGTGAAAATTGTGGAGGGTTTTAAAGAACTTGGAAAGACAGTGGCAATGACAGGCGACGGCGTAAACGACGCGCCCTCTCTGCAGGCGGCGGATATCGGCATTGCCATGGGAATGAACGGCACGGACGTGGCAAGGAATGCCGCCGACTTTGTGCTGATGGACGATAATTTTGCAACGATACATCTTGCTATTAAAGAAGGCAGGGGCATTTATGAAAATATCAGAAAATCGGTGCTGTTTTTACTTTCCTCCAATCTGGGAGAAATTATGACGATGCTGGTAACGATTATCGCCGGTTTTCCAAGTCCTTTAAAGGCAAGTTTTATTTTATGGATTAATCTGATTACGGATTCACTTCCGGCGCTTGCGCTGGGGGTGGATGACAATGAAACGGACTTATTGATGAAAGAGGCGCCGCGTAAAAAGGACGAATCGCTCTTTGCCAAGGGAGGGCTGTTGTGCGTGATTTGTTACGGGCTTGTGATAGGCGGCGTCAGCCTGGCGGCCTTTTTGAAAGTGCCATACGATAAATTGATTGCGGAACAGCTCCCTATTAGTTTACATAACATAATTGACAGCTATCGGATTTCCGCTGTTTTAGCCAAAGCGCAGACTCACGCGTTTATGGTGCTTGGCATGAGCCAGCTTTTCCATGCGGTGGGCATGCGGGATGTGAACCGCTCTATTTTCCGCATGAATCATAAGAAAAATCCGTTTATGATAGCCGCGGTGGCGTTGGGATTGTTTTTACAGGTTATTGTCACGGAAATAGAGCCTCTGATTGCTTTATTCGGTACGGTAAGGCTGAGTCTGATGGAATGGATGCAGCTTCTTGCGCTGTCGCTGACGCCTGTCATTGTGCATGAACTGCTTGTTGCCGTTTATTACGGCGTAGAGAAAAAAGAGACTGCAAAAGACACTATAAAAGAGCATACACCGCTAGCAGCAGAAGAAACAGCCCACTGAGCCAGGAAAGGTCAATGGAGAATTTTTTCGATACCAGCAGGCCGCATAAAAAACCGCTGCCAAAAAGCAGGAAGTGGAAAAACGCCGCCAGCAGGAAAAATAATAATAAGGACGGAACCTGACAGGAAAACGCCATGCTGGTAAAGATGCTGTCAAGAGACAGGGCAAGGCTTAAGAAAAAAGCTTCTTTCGCGCTAAGCACCTGTATGTCTTCCTTATTGGCATCTTCCGGGGAAAAATAAATGGTAAAGATAATATTGACTTGTTTAATTTTATAGACCCGCTTGCCGACGATATTGGGGTATTTTTTTGCAAAGAAGCGTATCAGGCTTTCGAGTAATTTTTCGCAGGCAAGGAAGAAAAGAATACAAAACGAAAGAACGGAAAATAGGGAAACCGGCAGGAAAGAAAACAGGAAAGAACCGACGCGCGTCATGAGCGTAATGGAAACCGAGGGAACCAGAACAAGAAAGACACCGGCTAACGGCCTGATGCGGACTCTGGATGCGCCGTAAGAAAAACCTGCGCTTAAGGAGTCTACGGAGACGGCGAGCATAAATAAAAGCACAGGCAGAATTGTCGAAAACATAGTGTTACCTCATGTCATATTTTGTGTTATTGATTTATCATATGTAAATCTTTAGAAATTGACTGTACGCTTATCGGGAAAAATGTTAAACTATATAAAAGGAGGGCTTTTATATGGAATTAATGTTTATCGGTGCGGATCATGAGGTTACGGGGAGTTGTCATTATCTTTGTGTGGGAGATGTCAATATTCTGGTAGACTATGGTATGGAACAGGGAATGCAGGTGTTTGAAAGTTGTGAACTGCCTGTGGAACCGGCGGTGATAGATTATATATTTTTAACGCATGCGCATATCGACCATTCCGGGCTTTTGCCGTTTCTTTATGCGAGGGGATTCAGGGGAAGCGTCTATGCGACCGAAGCGACGGCGGACTTGTGCAGCATTATGTTACGAGACAGCGCGCATATCCAGATGCAGGAAGCGGAGTGGAAGAACCGGAAAGCGAAAAGAAGCGCGGACAATGCGCAGATGGAACCGCTTTATAAGATGGAGGATGCGGATGGCGTTATCAAGAGGCTGCTGCCATGCCCGTATGACAGAAAGATTACGGTGTGTCCGGGAGTTGTTATCCGCTTTACAGATATCGGGCATTTACTTGGTTCCTCCAGTATCGAGGTCTGGGCAACGGAGGGCGGCGTTACGAAGAAACTGGTCTTTTCCGGCGATATCGGCAATCTGAACCTGCCGCTGTTAAAAGACCCAAAACTGACGCCGGAAGCGGACTATGTCGTTATGGAATCCACATACGGCAACAGATATCACAGTGAAGAAAAGATTGATTATATCGGGGAACTGGTTAAAATTTTAAAAACGACCTTTGATAAGGGCGGCAACGTCGTGATTCCTTCTTTTGCGGTCGGCAGGACGCAGGAAATGCTTTACTTTTTACGCCAGATTAAAGAGGAACGCCTCGTCAAAGGGCATGAGGATTTTCCGGTTTATGTGGACAGCCCGCTGGCCGTGGAGGCAACCGGTATTTTCCAGCGAAACAGCATGGAATGTTTTGACGAGGAGGCAATGGCTCTTGTCAAAAAAGGCATCAACCCGATTATGTTTCCGGGTCTGCACCTTGCCATTACCAGCGATGAGTCCAAGGCCATTAACTTTGAAAATACGCCGAAGGTCATTATTTCCGCCTCCGGTATGTGTGAGGCCGGGCGAATCAGGCATCATTTAAAGCATAATCTGTGGCGGCAGGAATGCACGATTCTTTTTGTCGGCTATCAGGCGAATGGTACGCTTGGACGGGCTATCGTGGAGGGTGCGAATGAAGTAAGGCTTTTTGGCGAGACCATAGAAATCCGCGCTAAAATAGAAAAGCTGGTAGGCATGAGCGGACATGCGGATAAGGCAGGGTTACTGCGCTGGATAACAGGTTTTGAGAAAAAGCCGGATAAGGTCTTTGTCGTACACGGCGAGGACAGCGTCTGCAAGATTTTTACCGAATGTTTGAAAATAGAACACGGGTTAAACGCATATGCGCCGTACAGCGGAACCAGATATGATTTGCTATCCGGTGAATTTATTTATGAGGCAGGCCCCGTTGCCATTAAGAAGAAAGCGCATGGCATTTCCGATGTCTTTGCGAGACTTCTGGCTGCCGGACAGAGGCTTATTGCAGTTATTCATAAGAACGAGGGAAGCGCGAATAAGGATATGGCGCGCTTTGCAGACCAGATTAACGCATTATGCGATAAATACGACAAATAGAGTATTTTTTATGGAGTGAAAACGCTCCGGAATGGGGATTAGAATGAGTTTAGCGGATACGATTTTTATTAATATGTGCAAAGATATCTTAGCAAACGGCACAAGCACGGAGGGGGAGAAAGTCAGACCGCGCTGGGAAGACGGCACGCCGGCATATACGATTAAAAGATTTGGCGTTGTCAACAGATACGATTTGCGGGAAGAATTTCCGATTCTTACATTGCGGCGTACGGCCCTAAAGAGCGCGACGGATGAGATGTTATGGATATGGCAGAAAAAGTCCAACAATATCCATGATTTGCACAGCCATATATGGGATGAATGGGCGGATGAGGACGGCTCTATCGGTAAAGCCTACGGCTATCAGATGGGGGTGAGGCATCAGTACAAAGAGGGCATGATGGATCAGGTGGACAGGGTGATTTATGATTTAAAAAACAATCCGTTCAGCAGACGCATTATGACCAACATCTATGTGCATCAGGATTTACACGAAATGCGCCTTTACCCCTGCGCCTACAGCATGACGTTTAATGTCACGCAAAAAAAGGGCGAGGACAAGCTGACGTTAAACGCCATCTTAAACCAGCGTTCGCAGGATGTGCTGGCGGCGAATAACTGGAATGTCGTGCAGTATGCGGTGTTAGTCCATATGCTGGCGCAGGTCTGTGATATGCAGGTGGGAGAGTTTGTCCATGTGATTGCGGACGCGCATATTTATGACAGGCATATTCCTATCATCAAAGAGTTGATAGAAAGACCCGCATATGATGCGCCAACGTTTTGGTTGAATCCGGACATTAAGGATTTTTACCAATTTACCAGAAACGACGTGAAAGTGGATAACTATGTAACGGGAGAACAGATTACGGATATCCCGATTGCAATATAAAAAGAAAGGGCATGAGTAAGATGAATCTAATCGTTGCAGTAGATAATAACTGGGCAATCGGCTCTAAGGGGGGACTCCTTGTACGGATTCCGAACGACCATAAGAATTTCAGGAAAGAGACGACAGGAAAAGTCGTCGTGTTGGGTAGAAAGACGCTGGAGACGTTTCCGCAGAAAATGCCGCTGCAAAACAGGACAAACATCATTCTTTCCACTAATCCGGATTATAAGGTAAAAGATGCCATCGTGGTACACAGTAAAGGGGAACTGTTAGAAGAACTGGCAGGATATAAAGATGATGAAATTTATATTATCGGCGGAGAGAGCGTTTATAGTATGATGCTTCCTTACTGTGATGTGGCGCATGTGACGAAAATCGACCATACATATGAGGCAGACGCTTATTTTCCCAATCTGGACGAAATGGACGAGTGGGAAGTGACGGCGGATAGCGAGGAACAGACTTATTTTGATATTGCCTATCAGTTTGTAAAGTACGAACGCAGAAAGAAGAAAGGGGAATAAAGACTGCATGAGCGAAAATAAGAACAATAAGACAACGGGCGGATTTACTTCCAAATTGGAAAAGCAGGCGGTTTCGCTCTTACTGGCAAAAGACGAGCTGGAAAAGAAAAACACCGATTTGGAAAACGCCATGGCGGAAGCAAAAAAAGCAGGACGTGCGCGAGACCTTTTTCTTTCCAATATGTCGCATGAAATCAGGACGCCGATTAATACGATTTTAGGCTTGAATGAGCTGATTTTAAGAGAAAGCCAGGATGATACCATTACGGGATATGCGCTGGACATTAAACAGGCGGGAAACGTACTGTTATCCTTAGTCAGCGATATTTTGGATTTTTCTAAACTGCAGTCCGGCAAGATGGAACTTGCGGAGGGAACATACGATATCAGTTCCCTGTTAAACGATATTATTAACAGTATTTCCATTCCGCTTAGAAAAAAGAAGCTGCGTCTTTCCTTGGATATCGCACCGGATGTGCCGTATAAATTATCGGGCGACGAAGTCCATTTACGACAGATTATCGGCAACCTGTTATCGAACGCCGTCAAGTATACCAAGACGGGCATGGTGACGCTGCACCTATCCTGGAAGCCGTTGGAAGAGGATAAAATTCTGATGGAGGTTGCGGTGGAGGATACCGGCGTCGGCGTCAAGGAAAAAGATATTGCCAAGATTTTTGAAACCTTTAACAGACTGGATATGGAAGCGAGCCGCAGCGAAGAGGGAACCGGACTGGGGCTTGCCGTAACCAACAGGCTGGTAGAAATGATGGGCGGAAAACTTACGGTGAAGAGCAAATACGGAAAAGGCTCCGTGTTCTCTTTTGCCATTCCGCAGAAAGTGGTAAGTAAGGAACCGCTTGGAGATTTTCAGGAACAGTATGACAGAAGCGTTAAAAATTCCGTCAGTTACAGAGAAAAATTTATTGCGCCGCTTGGAAAGATTCTGGTGGTGGATGATAACGCCATGAACCTTGCCGTAGCGCAGGATCTTTTGCGCAAGACAAAGTTACAGATTGATGTAGCCTCAAGCGGTGAGGAATGTCTGGAAATGGTGAAACGTAAGGAATACCATCTTATCTGCATGGATCATATGATGCCGGTTATGGACGGCGTGCAGACGCTGCATGCCATACGGGAACTGGAGGGGAATCCCTCAAAAGATATTCCGATTATCGCCCTGACGGCCAATGCGGTTGTGGGAGCCAAGGAGTTTTATTTAAACGAGGGATTTGAAGATTATTTATCCAAACCGATTGAGCCGGAAAAGCTGGAGGATATGTTAATCAAATATCTGCCCAAAGAACTTGTCTATCTGACGGAAGATACGGGAGAATCCCTCGGCGGGGAGCAGACGGAATTGAATGAAGAAAGCCTGATTGATATGGGTATCAATGCCGCCCACGGCTTGAAGTACATGGGAGGCAGCCATGCCCTGTATCTGAAAGTGCTGCGCGATTTCAGGGAGATGCTTTTGGAAAAAGAAGAGCAGTTAAAGGCGATGTTAAATAAGGAGGATGTATCGGGTTATGCGATTATCGTCCATGCGCTGAAAGGAAACGCACGCAACGTAGGCGCGGACGAACTGGCGGAAGAAGCGTTTGAACTGGAAAAAAAGAGTAAGGCGGGCAGACTGGAGGAAGTCGAAGTGCAGTCGCCGATTATCTTCAATATGATGCGGACGCTCGGAGAAAATCTGGACAGGTATCTCGTTTCGGAACTGCCGAAAGAGCAGGAGGAACAGCAAAAGACAGCAAAAGAAAAGCTTTTCCTTTCCGAAGAAGAATGGAAACAGAAACTGCGGGTGCTGAATCAGCATCTGGATGATTTCGACAGTGACGGCATCACCGAGGGCATAAAAGAATTATATCAATATGAACTGTCGCCGGAAAGGCAGAAACTGCTTAGAATGTGCGAGAAAGCGATTAACGACTTTGCCTATGACATTGCCATGGATATTGTGGCGTCTGCGCTATAGTCTTGACTTTTACGGATAAAAGAATAATAATAAGGAGACAGGTTGAGGAAGGAGAGATAAGAAACAATGGAAAAGAAAAACATAGATTGGGCAAATCTGGGATTTGGATATCACGAGACGGACAAGCGTTACGTATCCAATTATAAAAACGGTGCGTGGGATGAGGGCGCGCTTACATCTGATGCGGCGATTACGATAAGCGAGTGCGCGGGCGTATTGCAGTATGCGCAGACCTGCTTCGAGGGCTTAAAGGCTTATACGACACAGGACGGGCGCATCGTTACATTCCGTCCGGATTTAAACGGACAGCGTATGGAGGATTCCTGCAAAAGACTGGAGATACCGGTGTTTCCCAAGGAGCGTTTTGTGGAAGCGGTAACGCAGACGGTAGCGGCAAACGAGGCTTATGTGCCGCCGTACGGTTCCGGAGCGACATTATATATCCGTCCGTTCATTTTCGGCTCTTCATCCGTTATCGGCGTAAAACCGGCGGAGGAATATCAGTTCAGAGTTTTCACAACGCCTGTCGGTCCCTACTTTAAAGGCGGCATCAAACCGTTGACCATTAAAGTCAGTGATTTTGACAGGGCTGCGCCGCACGGCACGGGCCATATCAAGGCGGGACTTAACTATGCGATGAGCCTGCACGCTATTGTGACGGCGCATGAAGAGGGCTTTGACGAGAATATGTATCTGGATGCGGCTACCAGAACTTATGTGGAGGAAACAGGCGGCGCCAACTTCTTATTTGTAACAAAAGACAATAAAGTGGTAACGCCGAAATCAGACAGTATTCTGCCGTCCATCACACGCCGTTCTTTGATGGTGGTTGCCAAAGACTATCTGGGTCTGGAAGTAGAAGAAAGACCGGTTGCTTTTGAAGAGATAAAAGATTTTGCGGAGTGCGGCCTGTGCGGTACGGCAGCAGTTATCTCCCCGGTCGGCAAAGTAGTGGATCACGGCAAAGAGATTGTATTTCCAAGCGGCATGGATGAGATGGGGCCGATTACGAAGAAATTATACGAAACATTGACAGGCATCCAGATGGGCCGCATTGACGCGCCCGAAGGATGGATTCATGTGATTAAATAGGTAAATGGAGTAGTAGGGCATGGTGGTGGCTATGTGGAGACGCATAGCCACTTTTTACGAGGAGCTTATGCGGCCGGGCAGCAATGGGAAGGTGTGAAAATGTCTGATGAAATAAGAAAAGAATATCCGTTTTTATATGAAACGCATCTCCATACATCCGAAGCGAGCGCCTGTGGCGCCAGTACGGGCCGGGAGATGGCTAGAGCCTGTAAGGAATATGGCTATACAGGCATTTTTGTGACGGACCACAATTGGGGCGGAAATACGGCGATAGACAGAAAAAAGCCCTGGAACGAATGGGTGAATGAATTCTGCAAAGGATATGAAAATGCGAAAGCGCAGGGCGATAAAATCGGACTGGACGTTTTCTTTGGATATGAGGCGGGATTCCACGGAACGGAGTTTTTGCTTTATGGAATCGATAAAGAATGGATGCTTGCCAATCCGGGCATCCGCCAGGCGGATATCGAGGAACAATACCGGCTTGTACATCAAAATAACGGCATGGTAATCCATGCGCATCCCTATCGGGAGGAGGGATATATTCCTGAAGTCCGCCTCTTTCCCGAATGGGTGGACGGCGTGGAGGGCATCAATGCCATGCACTCCCATTCACAAAGCAGGGCGCACCATAATCCTGAGTTTGATAAAAGGGCGATTGCTTATGCAGCAAAACACCATCTGCCCATGACGGCAGGTTCGGATATCCATATTACCAAAATTCTGGGAGCGGGCGTTGCTTTTAAAAGAAAACTTTCCTCTTCGGCGGATTATATTAAGGCGGTTTTGTCGGGAGAGGATTATGTGCTGACAAACGGGGAATGCTGGTATAGTAAAGAAGGAAAGATATTATGAGAAACAGAAAAAAGACTGCGCTGTGTTTACTGATGATAGGGATATTGGCGTTTTCGCTGACAGGATGTGCGGGCGAGGATGTGGATAATGTCAAAGTCGTGCTGACAACCGGCTTTGATAAAGACGAGATATTCCGAATCGAAACCATTTCCTGCACGATGCCGGAAATGATGGTCTATTTGACGAACATTCAGAATCAATATGAAAGCGCATACGGCACGGAAATCTGGAATATCAATCTGGGCGATGTGACATTGGAGCAGAATGTCAAGGACATGGCGTTAGCGCAGATTGCGCAGGTAAAGACCATGAATCTGATGGCAAAGCGGTATGAACTTACACTGACTAAAGAAGAAGAGACGCAAATAGAACATGCCGCGCAGGCTTATTATACATCCTTAAACGATATGGAAAAGCAGGCGATGGGCGTGGACGAAGATATCATTGAAAACCTGTATGAGGAATATGCGCTTGCCCATAAAGTATATCAGTATATTATCAAAGACATCAATCCGGAAATCAGCGATGATGAGGCAAGAACCATCACTGTCCAGCATATTCTCATTAAGACATATGCGTTAGACGGAACCGGTAAAAAGATTGAGTATACCGAGAAAGCCAAAGAGGACAGTTACCGTATCGCCAAAGAGGTCTGGGAAAAGGCCGTGGCGGGGGATGATTTTGACGAACTCATCAGGCATTATAATGAGGATGATAAAAGCACGTATTCTTTCGGCAAGGGAGAAATGGACCCTGCTTACGAGCGGGCTGCGTTTAATCTGGGAACGGGAGAAATCAGCGACGTGGTGGAAACCGGATACGGATATCATATCATTAAATGTATCAGTACCTTTGATAAAGAAGAAACGGACAGCAATAAAATAAAGATTGTCGAAAAGAGAAAAGATGAAGTGTTCGGACAGGAATATGATGCTTTTGTCGATACCTTAACCAGAAAGCTGAATGAGGAAGTGTGGGAGAATGTCCGTTTTATTCATGATGAAAACGTTGTGACAATGGATTTTTTTGATATTTATGATACGTATTTCGAGGAATAAGCCTTATAAAATAAAAATTGTTAGCACTCGCTTTAAATGAGTGCTAATTTTTCCTTGACTTTTCTTTTCATACGCATTAAACTGTTCTGTAGAAAAATGCTATTAAACGAAGAAAGGGATGTGATGACATGGCAGTAAAGCATGGTAATTTATCTATTAACAGCGACAATATTTTTCCGATTATAAAAAAATGGTTATATTCGGATCATGACATTTTCTTCCGTGAATTGATTTCCAATGGCTGCGACGCTATTACGAAATTGAAGAAACTGGATATGATGGGAGAATATTCCATGCCTGAGGATTATCAGAGCAAAATTCAGGTAATTGTGAATCCGGAAGAAAAAACACTGAAATTCATTGATAACGGACTGGGTATGACGGCTGATGAAGTAGAAGAATACATTAATCAGATTGCCTTTTCGGGAGCGGCAGATTTTATTGAAAAATATAAGGACAAGACGAATGACGACCAGATTATCGGACATTTCGGCCTGGGCTTTTATTCCGCTTTTATGGTAGCGGACGAAGTGCATATTGACAGCCTTTCCTATAAAGAAGGCGCGCAAGCGGTTCACTGGGAATGCGACGGCGGCACGGAGTTTGATATGGACGAGGGTACAAGAAGCGAAGTGGGAACGGAGATTACCCTTTTTATCAATGAGGACTGCTTAGAGTTCTGCAACGAATACAAGGCCAGAGAAGTTATTAAGAAATACTGTTCTTTCATGCCGATAGAAATTTATTTATCCAAGGCAAATACGACGGAGACACAGATTATTACGGAGGCCGAGAAGCTGGATTCCGATACCGTAATAGAAGAAATCAAGAAAGAAAAAGAAGAGGACGAGCAGAAGTTAAAGATTACGAAACGTCCGGAACTGTTAAACGAAACGCAGCCGTTATGGGCAAAACACCCAAATGAATGCACGAAAGAAGAATATCTGGAATTTTACCGTAAAGTATTCCAGGATTATAAAGAACCTTTATTCTGGATTCATTTGAATATGGACTATCCGTTTAATTTAAAGGGTATTTTATATTTCCCGAAAATCAATATGGAATATGAATCGATTGAGGGAACGATTAAGTTATATAACAATCAGGTGTTTATCGCCGATAATATCAAAGAGGTTATCCCGGAGTTTTTAATGCTTTTAAAAGGCGTTATCGACTGCCCGGATTTGCCGCTTAACGTTTCCAGAAGCGCATTGCAAAACGACGGTTTTGTGAAAAAAATCAACGAATATATCACCAAGAAAGTGGCGGATAAGTTATCCGGCATGTGCAAAACCGAAAAAGACGAGTATGAGAAATACTGGGATGATATCAGTCCGTTTATTAAATTCGGCTGCTTAAAGGACGATAAATTCTGTGAAAAGATGACGGATTATATCTTGTTCAAGAATCTGGACGGCGAGTATTTAACGCTGCCCGAATGTCTGGAAGTCAATAAAATCGACCCGGACGAGGCAGGAGAGAGCGAGACGGAAACTTCCGGCGCAGATGAGAATGGCGAAAAGACGGAAGCTTCTGTTGTAGATGAAAACGGTGAAAAAGTAGAGGCCGAAGTCGTGGACGAAAATGGCGATACCGTTACAGATGATGATGTAGACAACGAGGAAGAGAAGAAAGAAAAAGTCATCTACTATGTAACCGATGAAAAACAGCAGAGCCAGTATATCAACATGTTCAAGGCGGCGAAAATGGACGCGGTCATTTTAACGCACAATATCGACCAGCCGTTTGTATCACAGCTCGAAGCCAAAAACGAGGGTATCAAGTTCCAGAGAATTGACGCCGATTTGACGGATACCTTTAAGGCAAAGACCTCGAAAAAAGCTGAGAAGGAAATGGAAGAGCAGGCGGAGGAAGTTTCCAAGCTGATGAAAAAAGTCTTAAAGAAAGATGCGATTACGGTTAAAGTAGAGAAACTAAAGAATAAAAAGATTTCCTCCATGATTACCTTATCCGAGGAAAGCAGAAGAATGCAGGATATGATGAAGATGTATTCCATGCCGGGTATGGATATGGGTATGTTTGGCAATAAAGAGGGAGAAACGCTGATTTTAAACGCCAACCATCCGCTTGTACAGTATGTATTAGAGCATAAGGACGGGGAGAACGTCAAGATGATCTGCGAGCAGTTATACGACCTTGCCTTATTGCAGCAGGCGCCGCTGGAACCGGAGGCAATGACAAAGTTTGTAGCAAGAAGCAATGACATTATGATGCTTTTAACGAAATAGAAACATCCATTACAACAAAGAAGGGCATGCCATAACGATGAAAAAGATGAATGTAGGGAAAATTCTTCTTTCCACGGCTTTGATTTTCCTGTTGACGGGTTGTGAAAGCGAATACGGGAAAATGATATACGATATGCAGGATAAAAGCGAAACGGCAGTGGAAAAACCGCAAAAAGAAGAAATGCAGGAAGAAGAGCCGCAAGCAGAGCCGGAAGCGGACAAAATACAGACATTCGCGCCTGAACATATCGTAAGTCCGTATGTTGTGGATGATGCCTGCTTCTATTATAAGGCGGACGGTAAATATTTAAGCGTATATAACGGTGAGGAATTTGAAGAACTCTATTTAAAGGGCGTTAATTTAGGCCTTGGGAAACCGGGATATTTTCCGGGAGAGACGGCCATTACCAAGGCTGAGTACGCCGCATGGTTTAAGCAGATTAGCGAGATGAACGCTAACTGTATCAGGGTATATACGATTCAGCCGCCGTCCTTTTATGAAGCATTTTATGAATTTAACCAGACGGCTAAAGAACCGCTTTATCTTTTTCACGGAACATGGTATGACGAAACAAGGCTGGTGGAGGCGGCGGATGCCTTTGACGAGCAGTTGTATGCGATTTTACAGCAGGATATGCGAAACCTTGTGGATGTGCTGCACGGAAATTGTACCATTGCACCGCAGCCCGGGAAAGCTTCCGGCACATATCAGTACGATATTTCTTCTTATGTTATCGGCTGGATTCTGGGTATCGAGTCGGATGCGGAGTTTGTCTCGACGACCAATGCCAACCACCCGGATATTCATTCCTATGAAGGAACCTATATCTGTGCGGATAATTTAGAGCCTTTTGAAGTATTCTGGGCGCAGACGGGCGATTATATTCTCTCTTATGAGATGGAAAATTACGGTATGCAGAGACCGCTTAGTTATTCCAACTGGCCGACGGCGGATATTTTGGAACATCCCAGCGAGACGATGGCAGAAGAATACAGCGTCGATTTGAACGTGGAAAATCTGCGGACAACGGATGCGTTTGTATGCGGGCTGTTTGCATCCTATCATATATATCCGTATTATCCGAATTTTTTATATACGCAGAAAGAATATATTGACTACCGGGATGAAGATGGGAAGCACAATACTTATAAGCCGTATCTGGAGGAGTTGATTGCCAAACATAACATACCGGTTGTCGTTGCCGAGTTTGGCATTCCTGTTTCCAGAGGCATGACCCATTCCAATATCTATACGGGATTCGACCAGGGCAATAAGACGGAAGAAGAGCAGGGTGAAATGCTGACCTCCATGATGGAGGATATCCATGATACCGGTTACGCCGGGGGCATTATTTTCACATGGCAGGACGAATGGTTTAAAAGAACCTGGAATACGGAGGAATATACGAATCCGAACAGGAGAGCCTACTGGTATGACGTTATGACATGCGAACAGCATTTCGGGCTGCTTGATTTTGTACCGGGAGAAGAAAATACGCCTACGGCCGTTTTAGACGGCGACGACAATGAGTGGAGCGATGATGATATCCTGCTTGAAACAGGTGATGCGTCCTTATCCGTGAAGCATGACTGCGCTTATTTATATCTGATGGTAAAAAAACAAAACGCGGACTATGATACGGAGAAACTCGTTATTCCGTTTGACGTTACCCCTCATTCGGGAAGTTATGTGTATGAGGAAAACCGTTTTGACCATCCCGCCGATTTCGTTATGATAATCGACGGTAAGGAAAACTCACAGCTTCTTGTTCACAGTTATTATGACCTATACCAGTTTGAATATGATAAGCACGATAAGGAAATTACGACGACACAGCAGATGAAAGAGCCTGACAATGACCTGTTCCAGCCGCTTTACTTTTTCGTGGAAAGAGAATTGATATTACAGGACAGGGCGGAAATTATCCCGGTGCAGAAATTTCCGGCCGGTGAACTTGTTTACGGTATCAGCGACTATGACGCGGACGGATATAATTCACTTGCCGACTTTTATTATAACGGCGATATACTGGAAATCCGCATTCCGTGGCTGATGTTGAATTTTAGGGATCCCTCCAGAAAGGAAATAGAGGGCGATTTTTGGGCGAACGAATGGTTTTGTGAAGATACGGTAGACGGTATCCGGATTGGCCTTTCCGACGGTGATAAAAGGATAAATATGAAAGAATATCAGTGGGAAAACTGGGATTATTATCCGTATTTTGAGAGGCTTCGGAAAAGTTACTATATGATACAGGAACAGTTTAAAAATCTGACGCCGGTGACAACTTCTTAATGCCTGCATATAATAACTAGAAAGATAAAAAGGGTAAAGCAGGTAATTATATGAGCGAAGAAACGTTTAAGATTGCGCAGACGGAGGAGGAACAGACCGGAGGACTGCAAATCAATGTAACCTCGGATATCGGACTGATACCGATTCAGAATGCCGTGATTTCCATTGCATATACGAGAACGCCGGAGACGCAGGTGGAAAGGCTGGAAACGGATATATCCGGTCAGGCACAGGAGGTGCAGCTTATGGCGCCGCCGCTTTCCTACAGTCTTACACCGGAATCCCCGATGCCCTATTCGGAATACAACGTAACCGTGGAGGCGCCCGGATATGAGCCGGTTATGGTCTCCGGCGTGGAGGTGCTTCCGGACGTAACCGCTGTGCAGAATATCCGGATGACACCGACAGAAACGGCGACTGCATCAGAAGAAACACTGGTGATTCCTGACCATACACTCTACGGAGAATATCCGCCGAAAATTCCGGAGGATGAAATCAAACCGACGGATGAAACGGGAGAGATTGTTTTAAGCAGAGTCGTCATTCCTGAATATGTCGTTGTTCACGACGGCGTTCCTTCCGACAGCAGCGCGCCAAACTACTATGTACGATATAAAGATTATATTAAAAATGTCGCCTCGTCTGAAATTTATGCGACCTGGCCGGAGAGTTCCATTTATGCCAATATTCTGGCGATTCTTTCCTTTACGTTAAACAGGGTATATACGGAGTGGTAGCGGCATCACCGCTCATTCGGGGTAAAAGCAGCGTCCGTCTATCCGAAAACGAATCAGAATATTTCCCTTATCGGCTTCTATGCGTTCTACCAGCTTGTGAATAAGGCTTCGCTGTATTTCCTTATCCGCCTCTAAAAAAATCTGGCGCCATGTCGGTATATCATATTCTTTTGTTTTTTGCAAGACGCCTTCGTTTTCCTTTATCTGCATATCTAACAAAGAGCGTTTTTCTTCCAGCCTGTGGATGGTGGCGGCAATTTCGGACGCAGACAGCGGACCGTTTCCGGCAAGGGCATCGGGAATATGTTCCCGTAAGATTTGCAGATGCCCGTCGATATTGTCTGCTTCTTTTTGCAGTTTCTTTTTGCGTGCCTTTTTTGCCTGCTGCTCGTTGTGGCGGCAGTGCAGAAGAATGTCGGCGATATTTTCATCTTTTTGCAGTTTTTCGATATAGACGGAGAGACAGTTTAAAATGATATCGTCTATGTCATCGGCGCGAAGCAGCAGGGGGGCATGGAAAGATATGCCGTTTTGCGGCGCTTTACAGCAATAAGCGCGTATTTTTTTAGAGCGTTTTTCAAGGCTTCCTTTAACATGCCAGTAATGGTATTTTGTGCCGTTTGTCATTTTTTTCCCGCAAAGAGGACAGTAGAGGACGTCGATTAGCGGCAGTATGGCGTCGTTTCTTGTGATAATATCCGTACTGGTTTTGGCGGCAGCGGATGATGGGCGGTATTTATCGGCGCGCTCCCGGCGTTTATCCTGCGTTTCATTCCAGAGCGTGGGAGAAATTATCTGTATTTCTTCATTGGGTATATCCGCCATAATCCAGTCCGCCTGACCCAGCCTGTGACAGCTTCCGTTTGCGCGCTCCCGGCGTTTATAAGCGGTGTAACCGGCATAGATGGGATTTTTTAAAATACTGCTTATCGTTCCCGCTTTCCAGATATCGATAGGAGCCAGTGTGCGGCAGCAGTCATCTTCATTTAGGAGTTTGGCGATTTTAAGAGAGCCGAGTTCCCGGTAACAGGAAAGCTGATAGATATATTCGATAACCTGTGCCTGTTCGGGAACGATTTCCAGTTTGTGCAGCGCGCGTCCATGCTTACTGAGCTGCCCGGAATATATCAGACGGTAGCCGTAAGGAGCCGCGCCGCCCATGAATTTTCCCTGCTGTACCAGTTTTTTTGCCGTGTCTTTGACGCGCATTCCCGTATCAGAACTGCTTTTTTGAGCGTTTCCATAGCGCAGCGCTAGCATCATCTGCCCCATAATGTCATCGCTTTCCGGGGAGATACAGCCGTCTTTTACCGTATAGATATCGACGCCCAGACTTTTCAGTCGCATGACATAGGCGCCGATTTCCCACATACGCCTGCCGATTCTGTCATCCTTATAGGCGGTCAGAATATCGTATTCGTGTTTTTCGGCGTCCATAAGCGCCTCCTGTAAAATCTGTCTTTGGCTGACGGCGTTTTTATATCCGCTGTTACTGCCTTCATAGTATTCTTTTTCATCCAAAATCCAGTCTTCATGTCCGGCGATATAATCCAGAACAAGGCGGCGCTGTACGGATAAGTCTCCGTCCGGGTCCAGCTGCTGGTTGGAGCTGACGCGTAATAACATACGGACTTTTTTCATATGCGGTCCTCCTTGTTCAGCCGTTCTGTTTCGTTAAGTTGCTCTGATTCGTGAGGCTGTGCTGCTTCGTTAAGCTGCTCTGATTTTTTTAGGTGTTCCAATAAGGCATGGTGCAGAAAGGCGCGGACATCCTCCACGCATTTTTCAGATTCTGCAGTGTGCATTTTATCCGAAATGTGCATTTCACATCCGGCGTTTGCTTCCGTGCAGACGGGTAAAGTTTCCGGAAACTGCAAAAGAATACGAGGCTGTCTGACGGAGGCGTCAGCCTGTTGGTAAATAATTGTTTTCATACTAACATCCTGATTTTATTTCTTGCTTTTATCATATTTGATAACAGATCGGTTCATTCGTGTATTTTGCAGATATGGAAGCGGAAACGACGGGCGAAAATGTTAAAAAATGCTAAAAAATGTCAAAATCAAAAAGAGGATAATGACTTTTAAATCATGGCATGGTATAATTCAGATAATAAACTGGGAAGTGGGGAGCGGTTATGAGAAATCGAAAAAAAATAAGAATGAATAAAATAATAAAAATGGTGGTTATCGCCGCTTTGATAGCGATAATCGGCAGTTTTTACCCGGCGGATGCCATGATAGACGCGCAGGCGGCAGGCAGACCCGTAAAAATTGAATCCTGTCTGATTTCCGACGGTAACGTGGTGTGCCAGTTGAGTGCAGCCAGCGTTCCAACGAGCGATGACGGTAAATATTATATCTATGCGGATGAAGTATATTTAGACGGGCCGACCGGCAGCATGGTAGCTTCCGTAACCGCGGCTTCGTCCGTTTCGGTCAGTTTTCCGCTCAATTACAATACGGCGGAGTCGAATTTAAGCCGTAAATTTATCGTGGCGGTAAAGCGGGGCGGCAGTATGGTACAGGTGAGCGACGAGCATTATATTACGAACCCGGAAGCGATTGCCGCATATACTTCTGCGCGCAGACAGACAGGAATCAAAGGCATTCTGCCCGATTTAAACAAAGCCTCCAAGGAGGAGTTACAGGCGCTTGGCATACAGCAGGTTGTCTATAATATATCCGTTGACGAAATATGTTCGGACGCATCCCAGCCGGGAGCCATTCCGTTTTCCTATAACGGCGCAACTTACTATTTTAACGGCGGCAGAATCGCGAGTTTTGATTCCATGATAAAGAGTTTGAACGCCTATGGCATTCAGGTGACGCTTGTATTGTTAAACCGCGGCGAGGGTGATTTTTCGCAGGATTTGGTTCATCCTATGGCGAGAGAAGCAGAGATTGAGTGTCCGGGATATGCTCTTAATGTGGCGGATGCAGAGGGAACGAACCACTTAAAAGCGATTGGCGCTTTTTTAGGGCAGCGCTATTCCGGGCAGACGGGATACGGACAGGTAGATAACTGGATTTTAGGAAATGAAGTCAACGCCCGTACGGAGTGGTGGTATACCAGTTCTTCTTCTCTTGATTTTAACGTAGGCATTTATGTAAAAGCGTTCCGCATTATTTATAATGAAATGAAAAGCATGAACGCCAATGTGCAGATATACAATTCCATCGACCAGGAATGGAACCGGAAGTCCAATTCGGGAAGTTTCCTTTCCAAAGAGTATTTAGACCAGTTTAACTATTATATAAACAGAGAGGGCAATATCGACTGGGGGCTTTCTTTCCATCCGTATAACTCGCCCCTTTATGACCCGTATGCCTGGAACGGACCGGAAGTGTGGGTGAAGAACAGCCTGACGTCTCCGTATATTACGATGCAGAATATCGACCTTTTAGTGAACTATATGCATCAGAGCCATTTCTTAAATCCGGCAGGTGAAGTCAGAAGCATTTCTCTTGCGGAAATCGGCTATACTTCCAGTTTCGGCACGGAAAAGCAGGAGGCTTCCATTGCTTATGGCTATTTAAAAGCGGCTTCGATTCCTGATATAGACGCTTTTATGCTGTTCCGTCAGACCGACGACGCACATGAAATGGAAAGCCATTTAGCGCTTGGTATATACGATTTGGATGGTAATAAAAAACCGGCGTATGAGATTTATAAAAACCTTGGCACGGCAAACGAAGCGTCCGCCAAGGCAAGGGCTTCGGAGATTATCGGTATGGATATCGACGAAATGATTAGCCAGAACATCATGTGGACGAGAAGCGGAACGGGAGTTGTGCAGTAAAATTTTTGCATAAGTTCGTTTGAAAGTTTATATTTGTCAAATAAGCTGTTATAATAAGAACATAGATAGCGTCAACTGCTACCTATGATGCTATCTCGACGAAAAGGAGCAGTCAAAATGACAACATTGGAAAATACAATCTCTATGATAAAAGTTCTACCAGAGGCAGATTTGAAGGAAATTCAAAATGTTGCAAAAAGATTACTTCAGAAACGTAGTGTTGGATGTCCATTCACCTTAAAGAGCAGAGAAGATATCTACGGGGATTTGGAAATATCGCGCAAGCAGATTGCCGATGGAGACTATCAAGATGCCGGAGAGTTTATCGCAGAGGTGAGGGAAGAGTATGGAATATAAGGTTGTTGTGACTTCTCAAGCCAAAGCGCATTTTCGAGAAATTGTGCATTACCTACGTTACGAGCTGGAAAGTCGGCAGGCAGCAACAAACATTGCAGATGATTTTAAGGAGACGATAGATTGGCTGTCCACGACAGCCAATTCTTTTAAGTTGTGTGATGATGAGATATTGCGTGCAAAGGGATATCGAACCATTCATCTTAGACGGCATAAATATCTGTTGGTTTATAGTATACACAACAACACGGCTTATGTGGAAGGCATTTACCACGACTTGCAAGATTATGAGAATGCGTTAAAATAAAAAGGGGTATAGGCTGATAAAAGAGGGATTTTCAGAAAAAGAAATGAAGCCAAAGGAAAAACTTCGGCAAATGCCACAAAGATTGGGTTGACGAAAAATACTGTTAAACCCTGAATCAGCGGTGGTTTCGCGGTACCGGAACCAGGGATATAATTTCACGATTACTTCTTCCACCGCATATGACCAGAAGTGGATTCGGGGCAGAAATACTTATGAGAATATTGACAGGCTGGTAGATACGATATTTGCCAATTATCTTTCCAGACCCGGCGTCAGGCAGCCGATTTTTACATCCTACTGCGACGGGCAGCGGGTGAGCTGCAACGGACTCAGCCAGTGGGGGTCAAAGTATTTAGGAGACGAGGGATATTCGGCGATAGAGATTATCCGTTACTATTACGGCAGCGATATGTATATCAATACGGCGGTCAGCGTATCCGGCGTACCCTCTTCCTGGCCGGGCTACAATCTGACAATCGGGGCGTCGGGCGATAAAGTCAGACAGATTCAACAGCAGTTGAACCGGATTGCCCAGAACTATCCGGCGATTCCAACTGTTACGGCCGACGGTATTTACGGTGCGAATACGGCACAGGCGGTACGTGTCTTCCAGAAAGTTTTTGGTCTGCCGCAAAGCGGTATTGTAGACTATCCCACATGGTATGAGATTTCCGAAATTTACGTAGGCGTCAGCCGTATATCGGAACCGGGTTAATTAATCCTCATCTCTTCGTTTTACCTTGCAGAGAACAAGACTTCAATGTTATAATGTACTAAGCGCAAAAGAAAAACAAGCGGCTGCGCAGCAGACATTTGTTTTTCTGCGCTTAGTAACGAGCAAAGGTTCGATGGAATCGAACGAGGAGCGCACAGCGCGGCTTTGCGAGTGAAAGAGAGCGGGAAACAAGCACAAAGTGACTTCGTCACTTGGACATTTGTTTTTCTGCGCTTAGTAACGAGCAAAGGTTCGATGGAATCGAACGAGGAGCGCGCAGCGCGGCTTTGCGAGTGAAAGGACAGAAGAGCGAAAGGAACAGGAACGCCACAGTGAAACAAATCATTCGTGAAATACTGGAAGGGAAATTCAGGTATGACAATGCTTCCCTAAATTTTTCATGTCCGCGTATTGAATTGTCCATGCAGGCAGGAGAAAACAGGGAGGGGTCTTTTGTTATTTACGGGCCGGAGGGCGTTTTAACGGAAGGCTATGTAATATCCACGGATTTGCGCATGGAGTGTCTTACCGCGTCTTTTTCCGGCAGCCAGGATGAAATTTTTTACCGTGTTGACGCTGCGGGCGTTAAGGCGGGAGAAGAGATAAAAGGCGATTTTCATATTGTATCAAATCAGGGAGAATATAATCTCCCTTTTTCTGTTACGATAAATGCGGATGTGATTGATTCGAGCCTTGGCAATATTAAAAATTTGTTTCACTTTACTAATCTGGCTAAAAGTAACTGGACGGAAGCGGTGAGCCTGTTTTACAGCAAGGAATTTGAACGGATTTTTACCGGCAATGACAAACAGTATTACAGTGCATACAAAGGGCTTTCCGAAGTCCATGGAAATGAGCATAACGTAGAAGAGTTTCTGTTGGAGATTCATAAAAAGAAACCGGTGGAATACATTCCGGAGGAAAAGCAGATTAAAATAGAAAATCCGGCTCCATTATCCCGTTATGCCCTTGTCGTCAATCGAAACGGCTGGGGATATACATATCTGCGGATTGAGACGGAGGGAGATTTTTTGAGCGTCAACGAAAGAAATGTTTCGGAGGATGCTTTTCTTGGAAATTTATATCGTTTATATTATTATATACAGGATGACAATCTCCATGCGGGCAATAATTACGGC
>JAMPCN010000029.1 GCA_023666125.1 Bacillus sp. (in: firmicutes)
CGCTCTCCGGTACTGCGTCGGCGTCATGTGCATATGTTTTTTGAAAGTGCGGATGCAATGCTCCGTCGTTTCATAACCGATTTGATTGGCGATATTAGCGACGGAAAGATTCGTGTCCTGCAGTAGTACCTGCGCATTTTCAAGGCGCACCTGCTGTAAAATCTGTGTGAAAGATTTTCCCGTGGTGGATTTAATCAGACGGGAGGTATATTCCGGTGTATAATGAAATTTCGCCGCGATTTGATTTAAGGTGACGGAAGCAAAATTGTCCTGAATATATTGAAGTAAAGCAAAGCGTTGAACGTCCGCCTTCTGTGTGAAGGTAGGAAGTTCAATGCTTTTTTCATAGTTGCGGATTAACAGCCCGAACGTAATCATCAGCGTGTAAGAAATCATCTGGTCCCAGTAAAGATTATAGTTCAGGGATTCCCAATACATATAGAGGAAACCGCGTTGAATCTCGTGGTCGCTTCCCGTGTGAAAGATAATATAATCATTTCCGTTTTCGGAATAAATATTATTCAGGAAAAAAGCGCTAAGAATATTGGGATTATTCAAAAAATTGAAAAAGATGTTGTGCAGGGTGCTTTTGCGGATAAGGCAGTTAAAAACAATGCTGTCGTCGAACACGCCGATGGAATGCTTGATGCCGGGAGGCACAATGCAGATATCTCCCATGGATAAAATTTGTTTGTTATTGCTGATAGTCTGCTCACAG
Organism: Bacillus sp. (in: firmicutes); assembly: GCA_023666125.1. Classification (GTDB taxonomy): domain Bacteria; phylum Bacillota; class Clostridia; order Lachnospirales; family Lachnospiraceae; genus UBA3282. The sequence continues at coordinate 719 of JAMPCN010000029.1, forward strand.
CTTCCGTCATAGACATAAATCAGTTCAAAAAAGGTGTGTTCATGGACGATTGCCGGACTATACCGGTTATGCCGCATCGTAATGATGGACGCGCGTTTTTCCGGGTCAAAATAGAAAGAGTCCTCATACCGTAAAGGAATTGTATTCTCAATTTCCGGTATCAAAAGATGCTTTTCGTATACTTTCTGCATATCCAGTTCTGCAAGAAATCTTTTCAGAGAGTATTCCTGCTGTCTGGCATAGTAATACTTCCGGTAAAAAATCTCTTCTTCATTCAGCTTATAAATCTCACTTTTCAGCGTTTCATAGTCCATTTCCATTTACCTCATATATCTATATTTTGCGGTCAATCCATCAAAGCCCCTAATAATATTAAAAATAATCAATAAACTAGTATTAAATATAACATTTATATTTAAAAAAGTCAATAATATATGCCATTATAAACAATAGGAAAAAGACCGGAAGAAACTATAATGGAACTATAAACAAACGGGAGGGCTGGATTGTAAACAGTATGGACCAGCAGGAAACGGAAGGACGTGTGCAGATGGAGAAAAAGGTAATAGTTGAAGTAAAGCATATGGATAAGAGGTTTGGTTCCACGGTCGCATTAAACGACGTCAGCATTGAAATCAGGCGGGGAGAGATTCAGGGCTTAATCGGAGAGAACGGTTCCGGAAAATCGACGGTTACTTCTATTATAGCCGGTATGCAGAAAGCCGACAGAGGGGAAATGTATTTTGAAAGTGAAAAGTGGGAGCCGCGTTCCATGCTTTTCGCACTGGAAATGGGCATCGGCATGATTGTACAGGAAAACGGAACGGTTCCGGGCATTACCGTCGCGGAAAATATTTTCTTAGGAGAGGCGAAACAGTTTAAAGCTTTCGGGAAAGAAAGCAAAAAATGGGGAACGGTCAACCGGAAAGAGATGATGAAAGAAGCGCAGAAAGCGTTGGATGAAATCGGCGCTGACCATATTAAAGCGAATCAGATAACCGCCGGGCTGGATATGCAGGATAGAAAACTGATTGAGATTGCCAGAATTATGAGGAAGAAACCAAGCGTTCTCGTAGTGGATGAAACGACCACGGCATTATCGCAAATCGGGCGCGACATTATTTATAAAATTATGAATCAGATGAAAGAAGAGAATAAGGCGGTTGTATTTATTTCCCACGATTTGGATGAGATTATGAATGTCTGCGACGCTCTTACCGTACTCAGGGATGGAAAGATTATCGTAACCTTTGCTAAAGAGGAATTTGACGAAGAAGCCATCAAGACAAGCATGATAGGGAGAGAGATGCAGGGGGACTATTACCGCAGCGATTACGACGGCAGCTATGATGACGAAGTCGTCATGGAGGTAAAAAACGCCAATCTGGGAAATCAGTTAAAGGACTTTAATTTGCAGATCCATAAGGGGGAAATACTTGGCATAGGCGGACTTTCCCACTGCGGAATGCACACGCTTGGCAAAGTTCTATTCGGAGCGTGTAAACCGTCCGCGGGACAGGTATTGATACGGGGAAGAGAGTTAAAAGACGAAGCGGACGCCATGAAAGAGCAGATTGGATATGCGGCAAAGGACAGAGATGTGGAATCGTTATGTTTAAACGCCAGTATCCGTGACAATATAGCAATCGGCGGTCTTGACCGTTTCGCACTTCATAAGTTTCTGATTCTGCCCGGCAGAGAAAAGAAATATGTGCAGAAGCAGGTGGAGGAGTTACGCGTCAAGTGCGCGGAGATAAACCAGTATGTATCGGCATTGTCCGGCGGAAACAAGCAGAAAGTCGTTTTCGGTAAATGGATTGGCAGAGGCAGCGAGATATTGATTTTAGACTGTCCGACGCGGGGCGTCGATATTGGCGTTAAACAGGCGATGTACCAGCTTATGTATCAGATGAAGAAAGAGGGAAAATCCATCGTCATCATTTCCGAGGAAATGACAGAGTTAATCGGGATGGCTGACCGGCTGATTGTTATGAAAGACGGGGAAATCAAAAAAGAATTTCAACGAAGCGAAAGCTTAAGCGAATCAGATATTATTCAGTACATGATTTAGGAGGAAGAGGAAATGAAAAACAAAAAAATGAAAAAATACATTATGAATTTAACTCCTTTATTTGGACTGATTGCTTTGTTCGCAGCTTTTCTGATTCTGGGAACCATACGGGATATCAACGTTTCCTACGGATTGAAAAGCATTATTAACCAGTCCGTGGTGGTGGCGGTTGTGGCAACCGGAGCGATTTTTATTTATACGCTGGGTTCTTTTGATATCAGTCTGGGAGCCTCTACCGCGGTAAGCGCATTGATTGGCGGTATGGTCTATATCAAAACGGAAAATATTTTCCTGATGACGCTTGTCTGTATCGGCGTGGCGGTATTAGTCGGATTGTTTAATTCCGTTTTGGCTTCGGTTTTTAATCTGCCGGTGTTCGTTACGACGATTGCGATGCTTAGCGTACTCAACGCTCTGGTGCTGGTACTCATTAAGATAAACGGAACGGGGTCGGAAATCGCGGTTCCGGCAGCGGCGGTCAAACCGCTTAACAATACGGTTTTTAAAATAGTGGTATTGGCGGCGTTTATCCTTTTAAGCATTTTTATCTTCAACTTTACTAAAGTTGGCAGAATGCAGAAATTTTTGGGCGGTAATCCGGTTTGCGCCAAATTAAGCGGTATTTCGGAAAAGAAAATGGCAATTATTGCTTTCGTGATGTCCGGTATCGGCGTAGGGCTTGGAGCATTTCTTTCCATCATATACGCGCCGACGCTGACAAGAAACACCGCTTCCAGCGTAGGTATGGACGTTATTATCGCGATTGTGTTTGGCGGTATGCCGGTGTCCGGCGGAGCAAGAAGTAAGATTTATGCAGCGGTGATTGGCGCTTTTTCCATGACGCTGTTAGGGCAGATTATGGTGATGTTCAATTTAAATTCAGGCATTGGACAGATGGTAAAAGCGGCAATATTCATTCTGGTTGTATTTCTAGCGACCAGCGACCAGCGGGGTAAGATGCTGCCGCGCTAACAGATTCGGTACCTGGCGGGAACGCTTGATACATAAAAAAGAAAAGGAGGAACTATGTAATGCAAAAGTTATGGGCATTATTACTGACAGCGGCTATGACAGTATCTATGTTGACCGGATGCGGTAACAGTTCAGGAACAAATGAAACAGCAAATAATACGGGAAACGGGGCGCAGACGTCTGATGCGGCGTCACAGGATGGCGCGCAGGAGGCAGCGTCGGAACTGGATATGAGCCAGACCGTAAAAATGGGCATTTTGGTGTCTGATGCAACCACTGCGGAAGCGCTTGCATTTCGTAATTATTATACGGAATATATTCAGAAGCAGTACAATGTGGAGTTGATTTACTCAGACGAATTGACGGATGCAGCCGGTGAAACTTCTGCGATTGATACTTTTATCACCAATAACTGTAAAGCGATTATTTCATTTTCATCTTTCGACCGTGCGGCGCAGTTGGAACAGTGTGAAGAAGCGGGCGTATACTATGCGGTTGCAACCGGAACGCTTACGGATGAAGAGTATGAAACTTACAAAGGATATGAACATTATGTAGGCGCAATCGGACCTTCTCTGGATATCGAGTTTGAAACAGGCTATAACATGGCGAAACATTATCTCGACCAGGGCAATAAAAACTTCGCTATCTTCGGCGGAGCGATTCCCTACTATACGGAAATGCACATCTACCGTGCGGCGGGTATGCTGACGGCCATGGTGGAAGCGAGCGGCGCGGATTATCAGGGAGCGGCAGATAAGGATGCGATTATCGGACAGATTTTTGCAGACGGTGAAGTAAAGACGGGAGCAATCGGAGATATCAATATTCTGGGATATGTCGGCGGCTATGATATGGACGACGCATGGTTTGGAAAATGCGCACAGATGGCGCAGACAGCGGATTTGGAAGTCATTCTTGCGGTAGGTAACGGGTCAGACTTTTTCGGTGCGGCTATCTCCGGTACGGATGTTAAGATTGCCAGCGTGGACGCTTATGCCAGCAGCTATGGCGAAGCGATGGAAGCAGGTATGCTGGATTACCTTGCCGGAAAATTTTCCGCCAGCATTGGACCGATTTTTATTGCCGCATACAGAGCGGTGTTAGGCTCTCCGATTCGTACGGCGGATGGAAATGCGCTTGCGTTAAGCCAGGGTTACTGGGTTGCGACCGGCGCGGATGAATTTAATACGTTTTATGCGGTGGACAGCAGCGTGGAATCCCCCGCTTATACAAAAGAACTGTTAGATACATTATTGACCGCGGACTATGCGGCATTTGAGGAATTTGTAAGTCAGTACAGCTTTGAAGCGATTCAGGGTATGTAAAACAAAAAGAAAAACAAATAAAAAGGACTAGTGTGAAAAATCACACTGATGTGCTGATTTTTCACACGGCAATTTGTGTCGGAGCGTCACAAATATGCCTTGATGGCAGACGCAAATTGGAGATTTGCGTCGCCCTGTCGCGAAAACGCTTCGGAATGGGGATTAATATGAAAACAAATAATATGAATATTTTAAAAAGAATAGCAGGAACGGTATCGATTCCCTTAGCGGCATTTCTCATTGTCCTGATATTATGCAGCGCGCAGGGAGTAAAGTTATTTGAAACGGAAGGAAACTGGATTTTATTTTTTAGAGCGGCGGCTTCTGTTATGCTTACTACATTTGCCTTGTCCTTGAATTTGAACAGCGGAAGATTTGATTTCTCTATCGGTTCGGTATCTTTGTTATCCTCCGTCATCAGTGCGTCTATCTGTACGGCGGCGGGATTTCCCACACCGGTGATGCTTGTGATTTCCGTTGTGTCCGGTGCGGCGCTGGGGCTGGTGTCAGGAAGCGTTTACGTCATTGTAAAACTGCCGCCGATTATCGTTTCACTGGGAGTTGCACTATTTTATGAAGGTCTTGCCTTTGCCATTACGGCGGGATATGGCGTATCTTTTGTGGCAAATACGGAACTGACAAGTTTTCCAAGCGTATTTAACTATGCGCTGGTGATTGTATGCGGATTGCTTATCTATATTTTTATTCTGGATAAAACACAGTTTGGTTATGAATATAAGGCGCTTGTTTCAGGACAGAAAGTATCGGTGAATACGGGTATTAAAGAGATTCCTAATGCTATTGGATGCTATACGATAGCCGGAGCGCTTATGGGGATGGTTGGATTTATCAGCGCAACCAATACGGGAACAATACAGATGGCTTTGAACTTTGGTTCCATCGGTGTCATGTTTACCGCGTTCCTGCCTATGTTTATCGGCGGTTTTATCGGAAGATTCTGTAATGAAAAAATAGGATATCTGCTGGGAGCGGTGACAACGGCATTTATCTCCTTAATGTATGCAAGATTAAATGTGGATTCTTCCATTCAGCAGATTGTAACGGCATTGATACTGGTATGCTTTTTGATTTATTTGAATAACGAAAATAAAGTGATAGAACTTGTCACGTTTAAGAATCGCATAAAAGCGAAATAGATTTTGAGATAAGTTTTAGCTGGAGGAAATATGAAATATAAAGCGGTTATTTTTGACTTAGACGGCGTCATCTGCTTTACGGATAAATATCATTATCTGGCATGGAAGAAGATGGCGGACGATATGGGGATATATTTTGATGAAACGATTAATAACAGGTTGAGGGGCGTCAGCCGCATGGAAAGTCTGGAAATTATTCTTGAAAAATATGACGGTACGCTTTCTGCGGAGGAAAAAGAGGCGTTAGCGCAAAAAAAGAATGAAACATATGTAAAGCTGCTGGCGCAGATGAGTGAAAAGGATTTATCGCCCGAAGTAAAAAATACGCTGGATGCGCTTAGGGCAAAAGGAGTAAAGCTTGCTATCGGTTCTTCCAGCAAGAACGCCAAATTTATTTTGGAGAGGCTGGGATTAAAAGGTTATTTTGACGCAGTCAGCGACGGAACCAATATTTCCAAATCCAAGCCGGACCCTGAGGTGTTTTTAAAGGCAGCGGAGTTTTTACATATGGAACCGGACAGCTGTCTTGTGGTAGAGGATGCCAAAGCGGGCGTACAAGCGGCGAAAAGCGGCGGATTTGACAGCGCGGGATTAGGAGAAGCGTCAGACAGCAGTGACGCTACATATGCGATGCGCTCTTTTGGAGATTTATTAGAGATTGTCTGAAATAAGAAAGAATGTGAGGGAAGATATGGACTTGAAAAAAGCGCCTTTTTATTTGAGGGATGTTGATATAGCGTGGGTGGAAAAAACGTTGGAGCAGATGACTCTGGAGGAAAAAATCGGACAGCTTTTCTGCCCGATTGGATATTCTACGGACCCGGAATATCTGGATATGTTATTGGGGTTTCACATAGGAGGACTCTTTTTCCGCGACGGTGTGGGAGAGGAAATGAGAAAGACTTTCGAGTATGCGCAGAAACATTCTCCTATTCCGTTATTGATTCCGTCTAATCTGGAAGCGGGGGGAGACGGCGCGGCGATAGACGGCACGCCCTATGGAAAACAGATGGCATGTGCGGCGGCAGGTGATAAAAAGTATGCTTACCGGCTTGGGAAAATTGCCTGTACGGAAGCCGCGGCGCTTGGTATCAACTGGGCGTTTGCGCCCGTAGTGGACATTGATAAGAATTTCCATAATCCGATTACGAATGTCAGAACTTACGGCGATAATCCGGAAACCGTATATACTTATGCAAGAGAATATATGCGGGCGGCAGCGGAATGTGATGTTGCGGTATCCATCAAACATTTTCCGGGCGACGGCGTGGATGAAAGGGACCAACATCTACTGACTTCCGTCAACAGTCTTTCTATGGAGCAGTGGGATGAAACATATGGCATGGTTTTTGGGAAACTGATTGCGGACGGCGCATTAACCGTTATGGCGGGGCATATTGCGATGCCCGCGTATCAGGAATATTACAATCCGCAGACAAAGGGGGATATGATTCCGGCGTCTTTGTCAAAAGAACTGTTACAGAACTTACTGCGTGGAAAGTTAGGTTTTAACGGTCTTATTATCAGCGACGCAACGCCGATGGTTGGCTTTACTTCGGCGATGGCGAGAGAAAAATCAGTGCCGCTTGCGATTGAAAGCGGCTGCGATATGTTCCTGTTTAATAAGGACTTAGCCGAAGATTATCAGTTTATGATGGACGGATACAAAAACGGTATTCTTTCGGAAAAGCGTCTTTTAGAAGCCAACAGAAGGATTCTGGCATTAAAAGCGGCGTTGAAACTGCATGAAAAGAGCGCGGCGGGAACGCTGGTTCCGGACAAGGCCGGCCTTACCATATTAAAAAATGAGCGGCACATAGAATGGGCCAAGGAACTGGCGGACGTTTCGATTACTTTAGTAAAAGATGAGCAGAAACTGCTACCGATAGACGCAGCAAAATACCCGAAAGCGCTGTTGGAAATTTTGGGTGATTTTCCGTCGAATGAGCGTGTTTTAAATCAGGTAAAAGAGGAATTGGAAAAAAAGAAATTTCAGGTTTTTGTCTATGAAAAAGAAAATTTTGAAATAGGTGTTGACAACGTAAAGAGTTTTAAGGAAAAATATGATTTAGTAATCTATATTGGCAATGTTGAAAATGCGAGTAATCAAACGACAAACAGAATAAACTGGTATACTTTCTGGGGGCAGGGAAATAATGTGCCGTGGTTTGTGGGCGAGGTTCCGGTTTTATTCATAAGCGTGGCAAATCCATATCATTTACTGGATGTGCCGATGATAAAAACATATATAAACTGCTATTCCAACAATGAATATTTCCTGAAAGCTGTCGTGGAAAAGATAACCGGAAACAGCGAATTTAAAGGGAAAAATCCAATAGACCCATTTTGCGGCAGGAGGGAACTGGGATATGAAGATAGAACATTTGCGGGTAAATCATCTGAAAAACCCGTTGGGGTATGACTTTTCGTATTTGACTTTTTCATGGAAAGTAAAGGAGAGCGTTTCCCATTTTTGTGAGGAGACGCAGTTATTGATATCCGAAAGTGAGGATATGAAACCCCTTATTTATGACAGTGGTGTCATGAAAAATTTCAGACAGTGCAGCCTGACCGTGCAGATACCGTTAAAATCCAGGACGCGCTATTTCTGGAAAGTCATTACCAGAACTGCTTTAAAAACGCCGCAGCCGGAGAGTGCGGAAAGTGAAACGGCATGGTTTGAGACCGCAAAAATTGAGGAAACATGGAATGCCGAATGGATTAGCGTACCGGAGGATAGGACGCGGATGCCGGTTTTATACCGTGATTTTTCCGTGGAAAATAACTTAAAAAACGCCAGATTATATATATTTGGCGCGGGTCTGTATGAAGTTATGGTAAATGAAATAAAGGCGGGGAACGAATATCTGCTTCCGGGCTATCATTCCTATGATTTATTGATGGAATATCAGACCTTTGATATTATGAAATATATTAAAACCGGAAATAACCGTATCAGCGTTCTGTTAGGGGAAGGATGGTATAAGGGGCGGTTCGGTTTTGATGATGAATACTTTGATTTATATGGAGACCGAAAAAAATGTATTGCGGAAGTCTGTCTGGAATATGAATCCGGTCAGACAGAGTGGATTTACACGGATGAAAACTGGAAAGCGGAGACCTCTCCTATTTTAGGAAACGGCATTTACGACGGGGAATGGCAGGATGATACGAAAGAGACGCTTCCGCTTTCCGTGACGGTTCTTGTGGATGATAAATCTCTGCTGACGCCGCGGACGAATCCGCCAATTCATAAGATGGAAGAATTTGCGCCTGTTTCGGAAACGTTTCATAAGGACGGCTATCTGCTTTTGGATTTTGGCGAGAGCATTACCGGATGGGTGGAATTTAGCGGAGAGTTTGAAAACGGGCAGCAGATTAGGCTGCAATATGGGGAAATTCTGCAAAGCGGAGAATTTTACCGCGACAATTTAAGAACGGCAAAAGCGGAGTTCGTCTATACTGCGGGCGGCGCGGATAAATCGGGGAAAAGCAGGAAGATAGTGCGTCCGCATTTTACTTATTACGGTTTCCGTTATGTAAAAGTGGAGGGCATAAAAAAGGAGCAGAAGCCGCTTTTTCGCGCTTACAGGCTGATGTCTGATATAGAAGCAACGGGAAAGATAGTAACGTCGAATGCAAAGGTCAATACGCTCTTCGACAATACGGTGCGTTCCCAGAAATGTAATTTTCTGGATATGCCAACGGACTGTCCGCAGAGGGATGAGCGTATGGGTTGGACAGGCGACGCTAATATATTTGCGCATACAGCCTGTTTTCATATGGATAGCAGTGCGTTTTTCAGACACTATACAAAGAGTCTGTATCAGGAACAAAAGTTGTTAAACGGGGCGGTTCCTTTCTTTGCTCCAAGACCGAAAGTGCCGGTTAAGGATAATACGAATCCGTTTTATTTGGACGGCGGAGCCTGTATCTGGGGCGACGTGGCAGCCATGCTTCCATGGACGCTGTACCGGTATTATGGGGATGAAGCGTTATTAAAAGAACAATATCCGATGATGAAAGCGTGGGTAGAATATATACGTGAGAGCGTAAAAGAAAATGATGTGCCAAACTTATGGCAAAATGGCAGACACTTAGGAGACTGGCTGGCTCTTGATAACGGCAATATCCATAATCCGATTGGAAAGACGGATTCTCATTTCTTAGCGTCGGCGTGCTATTATTATTCCACGCATCTATTAGCGAATGCCGGAGAAGCCCTTGGGTTGGCAGAAAAAGACGAATATCGGCAACTGGCAAAAGAAATCAAACAAGCCTTTATCGGATTTTATTTTACGGCGGACGGCAGGCTAAAGATAGAAACGACACAGACGGCTTGCGCGTTTTTGTTATATGTCGGACTTTATCCGGATGAAAACCATGCGAAAGAAAAACTGGCGGAGGAATTAAAGCGGCTGATATCGGAAAATGGCGGACATCTGAATACCGGATTTGCCGGAACGCCCGTACTGTGTCCGGCGCTGTCGGAAAGCGGATTACATACGCTTGCCTATGACTTATTGTTAAATGAGGAGTATCCGGGCTGGCTTTATGAAGTGAATCTTGGCGCAACGACGGTCTGGGAGCGGTGGAATTCTCTGGATGAAAACGGCATGATAAGCGATACGGGCATGAACAGCTTAAATCATTACGCCTATGGCAGCATTGCGGACTGGATGTACCGCTATATGTGCGGTTTTATGCCCAGCATGAATGAAGAGGTAAAAATGACGATAAAGCCCATGCCGGATAAAAGATTTTCTTTTGTAAAAGGGAAATGGGAATCTGTTTTTGGAACTTATATAAGCGATTGGACGTATGATGAGAAAAACGGTTTTCAGTATTATATGGAAATACCGTTTAATGCCAATGCAAAAGCGGTATTTCCGAATGGGAAAAGCTATTTGTTGGAAAGAGGAACCTATCACTTTAATAATAATGGAGATTACCTATGAAAAAAAGCGTTTCGGAAGGGTTTATCGTACACGCATAGCGTACATTATGAATGGCAATGATGCCTGTATTTATGGATAGAACCACAGTACTCATGCCCGTCGTGCATATGCTTCCCCGTTTCGGTGCATCCGTCCACCGTGCAGACAGGGCAGTCGGTATCCGCCGCCGTTACGGCCGCTTTGGACGTCTGGTTATGATGGGAAGAATGGCCGTGATGTCCGTGAGCCGAAACCGGCATAACAAAAAGAGCCGATATCAGGACAGCCGCCATAAGTGCGCTAAACATTTTCTTTATACGCATAGAATACGTCGCCTCTCTTTCACAATTACCTAATATAATATTTAAACCCAGTATAGCACGCGCCCTGCGGTCAGGCAAGTAAATTTAACCCTGCACCGCGAAAGCGTACCGACAAGGGATTCATGTCTGCCCTGACCACACTGCTTTTTTTGCCGTTTTTTCTGCATTTTTTCCCCTAAAACTAAATTTGCCGGACAGAAAGTATAAAATAATGTCATGGGTATGGATAGTGTATTTTCCCGCTCTCCGCCGGATGCAGGCGTATTTTGTGAGGCATGGAAACGGAGTGGACCTTTGGAAAAAGGAGGAAAATACAATATGGAACAGGAAAAAATAAAAGCTTATGAAATATTTTTAAAAGAGGCAGGATTAAGCCGAAATACGATTCTTTTGTATGTAGCAAGGGCAAAAGATTTTATAACGCTATGCCAAAACTGGGAACATGATAAAAGCATGATTCAACAGTATGTGGAGCATATCAACACCATCTATCGGCCGAGAACGGCCAATATCTATCTTATTTCCCTAAACCGCTATCTGAAATGGGCAGGATACCCCGATTATACCGTAAAAACCAATCGCATACAGGCAAGGAGAAGCCTAAACAACGTACTTTCCATACAAGAGTATTATACGATGTTAAATTATGCCGCGCAAACGGGCAGGAAAAAGTATTACATGATTATGAGAGTGCTTGCGGGAACGGGGATACGCGTAGGCGAACTGCGCTATATTACGGTGGAGGCAATAAGGGCGGGAAGCGTTGACGTTTATAATAAAGGGAAAAGCCGTGAAATTTATATTCCCGGCGAACTGGCGAAAACGCTTTTACAGTATTGTCTGGAGGAACATATTGACGCCGGAATTTTATTCGAGGGAGAAAAAGGAAAGGAAATCAGCAGAAACGCTGTCTGGCAGATGTTGAATAAACTTGCGTATCGGGCGGGGGTGGACAGGAAAAAAGTAAGCCCGCACAGTTTCCGCCATCTGTTTGCCAAAACCTATATGAATAAATACGGCAATCTGGCGGAACTCGGAGATATTTTAGGCCATGCCAATCTGGAAACGACAAGAATCTATACGCTCTCTTCCATAGAAGAAAAACGGCACAGGATGGATATGCTGGGCATCTGAATCCGTTCATTGAATGGAAACGCTCTTTACATTTTGCGGATGCTTCACTTAATACAATATTAATTTTAGAATGTCAACTGCATTTTTGAAAAATTTTATTTTGTTTTTCTTTTTTAGGAAGATAATGCTTAAATAACGGGATAGAGGTCTGCGAAACTAAGAGTTCATAACTATTCTTGTGCAATAGAAGCAAATCACCGCAGGGTGCGCTTGCACTGCATTGTCAAAAGTGATTTACATAATATTGTATTATGTAAGTGAGCTCAAACAATGACGTCAAAAAATAAGGAAAAGTAAGAAAGGAGACAAAAAAATGTCTAGTTATAAGTTAATAGTAAAGTTTGATAAAGACGCCTTAAACGCTATTTATGCGTCGGGCGAAAGACTGGCGATTACCAAGGAGGTTACGGGAAATAAAGGAAAGAGTGTAATCTGGGTATCCACGCTGCCGTTTGAAGTAAATACCATCGAGTGGGAAGAGGATTACTTCCTTTACTCATCCAGACAGGAGACGCAAAGCGGAGCGATTATCACGAAATTATCGGAAGAGCAGGCAGTTGACAATGTGCTGTACCAGTTTGAAAATGCGGTATTCCAGAATGCGAAAGCAGATGACTGCGTAAACAAGAATGAATATGGCGTAAGAAACGAGATGAATATGTATCCGTATCTGTCATTTGGCTTGGCGCAGCCGGTCAGAGTCAACGACGAACTGCAGATGGGCAATCCGATTAACGTCATTACGCTTCCTTACAATCATACTGCCGTTATGGCGCCGAAAGAGAAATTAAAAGTATTTCTCGCCGCTGATGTGGATAACGGAGTCGTTACTACAAGAGAATTCAGCAATGCGATTGAGGTGGCATACGAGGGTTCGGTTTCCGAGCAGACAATCACATATGACTATGCAAACGGAATCTTTATTCCGGCATAAAAATGTTTAGGATGCGGGCAGTATTCTGTACTGCCTGCATCTTTTATGTAGGGAGGGAGAATATGGGAAACAGCGTATATCAAGATGATATAGCAAAATACGGATGGGAGAAGAAGGCAATCGACATCCTGAACGAAGCGCGTTGGTTTTATAAGCGGCTGGATATCAAAATCGGGAAAGACAATCCGAAAGAAGCAAAATTAAGGCAGTACATGGACGCCCTGCGGGAGGATAGGAAGAAAAAAATGGTAACGGGAGAGGAACTTTATCCTGCGGCTGTTCCCTTTTATCATGTCAAAGAATGGATAAAAGAAAGAGGAGATACGTTGTGGCGCATTTTCCGTAAAATGCCAAAGGGCGGGCTATTACATGTCCATAGCGCGGCGGCGTTGTCAACGGACGCGTATCTGGAGCTGTTAAAAGAATGGAGCGTCAAAGCGCTGCACGAGCCGGATAAATTTCCGCCTATTGTGGTTGTGACAAGGTGTGAAGAAAGGGAGACAAAATACTTGGAAGGTATGCTTTTATTTGTATATCAGCTAAGGGGAGCGGAAAATATAGAAGTAGTCAGCTTGGCGCACATTATGAATAATGAGATGGAAATGGAGAAGTTAAAAAAGAAACTTTCCATTTGCAGTGACGAGAGCGAAAAGACGATTGACATCTGGAGGGAATTTAACCATATTTTTGCCAGAATCGATAACCTTTTTACCAATGAGGATTTTTACCGGGAATACCATATTGCCTTTTTTAAAGAATGCGCCGAAGATAATATCGGCTATGTGGAAATGCGCAGCGGTTTTCAGGAATTTTGTTCTGTTGAGGCGGAGAACGAAATTTGGAGTTATGCTGGCAGGCATCAGGAATATCATGTTGACAGACATTTGTACTTTAAGGAATTGACGGCGCAGACAGACCCGCAAAATCCCGATGGACGCTTCCTGATTCTTTTGGAAGAGGCGCGTTTGGAGGCCCTGCGGCGGGGCCTGATTCCCGAAACATTTTCTTTCAGGATTATTTTAAACGCCAGAAGAGATTTAGACCCGGCAAAAGAAGCGGAACTGGCTAAACTTTCGATGAAAGTGGACGCGGCAATTACGTTAAAAGAAAAGCCTGAATATGCAAAACGTATTATCGGTTTTGATTTTGTAAGCGAGGAAGACCGCGGGCAGCCGACATCAGCTTATGTGGAGACTGTTATCTATCAGCCTTTCGGCGCGGGGTATGGGTATGAGAGTCCGGATAAAAGCGAAAGAATCAAACGTATCAACTTCTTTTTGCATGACGGGGAGAGCTGCTGGAAAGCGGATGATAACGTAACGGATGCGGCAATCGTTTCCAAACACAGAATCGGGCATGGCTTTAATATGAATCTGTTCCGGGCGACGGCGGATGAGATTACGGCTTATCATGAGGGGGAGGAGCGGGAGAAATTAATCGAGCCGGTACTGGAAATCTGTCCTATCAGCAACCAGCTTTTACATTATTATCATGATATCCGCAATCATTCAGCGTATGAACTGATGAAAAACGGAATTTGCTGCGTGATTGCCAATGATGACCCTCTGCTTTTGGGAAACGGCGGCCTTTCTTATGACTATTGGGAAGCGTATGTAGGAATGGAACTTCCCATGGAAGCGATTAAGGCGTCCGTCTATATCGCTTTTCTTTACCGCCAATTTTCTTATGGAGCAAAGAGCGTGTTCCCTTATGATGACGCCATGGAAGAATTGAACGGCGAGTGGAACCGCTTTGTGGATGAAATGTGTGCTGAACTTCGGATAGAGTAAAAATATTAAAAATCCTCCGGCAAAGATATTGAATTTTTTGTATAAGATGTGCTAGAATATATGCGCAAAATTTTATACAAAGATGTCGTAAAAGGAGGATACGGGCTATGGCAAAGCTTATTATCACAGTGGAAGGCGGTACGATAACGCAGACATTGAATTTCCTGGACAGAAATATCAAAGATAACAGGTATGTCTATGGAAACGGTAATGAATCCGGCATCATGGAGGACCCGGAACTGATATATGAAGATATTCCGGATTGCCAGAAGATAGCAGATATCTACGGGGAGCTTCTTGAAGCAGTGGATTTGGGAAGAGTGCAGATTACCGATATTATGCGCCGCTTAAATGAACTGGAAAAGGAGATGGACGCATATGCGATTCCAAAACCGGACAATGAACAGGAGCATGTTATTACATTGGATAATGAGGATTTAAAAGCGCTTAGGGGAATGCGGGAGTCGCAGCCGATGGAGAATGACAAACACATAGAAGAAGCGGTAAAGAAATTGATACATTTTATAAACGGGCGTTGATAACGCCCGTTTTTTTATGAAAAATTATGCCGCAGCACACAATTTTTCAGCCAAGTTTTTGTATTTCGCGGCTGCGGTATGACAGACAGCTGAATATAGCGCCGCAGACGCCGGTGCATAGGAACATAACCGCCATGCCGCTGCCCGCGCCGTTTCCGACCAGCAGATGCAGAAAATCCGTAACGGGACTGTTCGTGCGCATATATGGCTCGAATGCATAATCGGCAAGAAAACCGCCCAATAAGATACCAATAGGAATGGTACTAAATTGAATGGCGTTACGCACGGCGAAAACCCTGCCCTGTATCTCGTCCGGCACTTTTTTGTATAAGATGACATTCTGTCCGGCGTTGATAAAGGGAATCGGCAGGCTTGCCGCAAGCCCGGCAATCGACCAGATGATGACGTTTCGCCCGACCCCCATAAGCAGGTCGCCCAAAAGGAACGAGACGGCGGCGGACACATATATCATTTTCACATTATTTTTGGAAAGTTTTCCCGCTGATACGATAATGCCTCCAATAATACCGCCGACGCCCATAACGGCGTTTACGACGCCGAGGACGACACTGTCGCCGCCGCTTCGTGACAGAATCATCGGTGAGAGAATGTTCTCATAAGTCAGCCTGGAAAAGAAGTTCAATAACGCCATCGTCAGTATGATGGTAAAAATCCCGCGGTTTTCTCGTAAAAAAGCAAATCCCTCTTTACAGCCTGCGAACAGGGAGGCTTGTTTGGCATCCGTTTTTTCCGTTTCCGGAATAAAAATAAAGATAAGCAGGACAAAAAAAGCAAAAAGGAAACTTGCAAAATCAATTATCAGAATCAGCCTTAACCCGTCTAACGCAAATAAAAATGCCGCCAGCACGGGCGTCAGTACGGATGTTAAGTTAGCGGAAAAAGAGTTCATCCCGCTGACGTTGGCAAGTTTATTCTTAGGTACAATCCTGCCGATGGCAACGGATGAGGCGGGGGACTGAAAGGCATTCATAAAGCCGATGATGCAGTTTACAAGGTAAATATGCCCTATCTGCAGTCCGCCTGTGAGGTAAAGCAGTAAGACGCATACGGAACAAAGAGCCGCGCCCGTATCAGCCGCCAGCATAATTCTTTTCTTGTTATGATTATCCACAAAGGTTCCCGCAAACAGGCTGACAATAATATAAGGAACATAGCTGCAAAATGACATTAAAGAAACCGTCAGGGCGGAATGATTCTGCGTATATGCCCATAAAATCAGGGCGAAGCTTGTCATTGCGCTCCCTAACTGCGATACTGACTGGCTCAGCCAGAAAATAATATATTTTTTAAAATCAGCATTCATTGAGTTATCATATGGCGCGGCATGGAGCGCCTTTCCCCTTTTTCATATCATTTGTGAATCCTTATTATTGTAGCATAAACGATGCGTAATGCAAATGGAGCGCAAGCCGTACGGGTTGCGCTTTTGTAAATGGTCGTTTTTGCATAGTTTGCGGGATATATTGAATAGAATGCTTTGTCAATTTATCCTATAATAAGAACACCGATATTGTAGAAATGTACAATATTAACAAAAAAGCGTGAGTAAAGAGGGAGGATGATTTTATGGCAAAGCCAAAGTCTACGCCTGGCGTAAAGACGAAAACGACGTGGAAAAATGCTTTAAAGAGAGACTGGCAGTTATATTTGATGCTGCTGATTCCGGTTGCCTTAGTTGCAGTATTTAATTACGCGGCGTATCCGGGACTGCGTATGGCGTTCATGAACTACAAGCCGATGAAAGGGTTCGCGGGCAGCGATTGGGTCGGCATGGAGGTATTTCAGAAGATATTTAAGGATTCTGATTTTATCAGGGCGCTTAGGAACTCCATCGTGTTTAACTTGCTGGATTTGCTTGTAGGCTTCCCGATGCCGATTATTCTGGCGTTGATGTTAAATGAACTGCGCTTTATGAAATTTAAGAAAGTGACGCAGACCATCCTTTATCTGCCCCACTTCCTTTCATGGGCAATCATCGGTTCCGTTGCTTACACAATGTTTCGTCCGTCCACGGGTCTTGTCAATATCGTGTTGACGAACATCGGAGCGATTACGGAGGGTATTCCCTTTTTAAATGAAAAATGGCACTGGGCGGTTACATATCTGCTGGTAGGCGTATGGCAGGGCATGGGCTGGGGAACCATCCTGTATCTGGCGGCGATTACCAGTATTAACGGCGAATTGTATGAAGCATGTATCATCGACGGCGCTAACAAGTGGCAGAAGATGTGGCATGTTACATTGCCGGGTATCCGCGGCACGATTGTTACTCTGTTAATTATGAATTTAGGGCGTGTCATGGGCAGTAACCTGGAGCGTCTGACAGCATTTGACAATACGCAGGTCAGGGATTTCCAGTACCAGCTCGCTATCTTTATTTATGAAAAAGGTATGGGCGCCGGTAAATATTCAGAAGGTACCGCCGTAGGTCTGTTCCAGTCGTTAGTCGGCGTAGTGCTGGTTCTGTTGTCTGATAAAATCGCTAAGGCGCTTGGCGAAGACGGTTTGTTATAGGAGGGGAGAATATGGCAAAGAAAAATATGGAAGCGACGACTTCTGACGGAAGCCGCGCAATCAGTAAATTTCATATCAGCGACGTGTTGATTATTGCAGTGCTTGTCATCTTGTGCGCCACCTGTGTCGTTCCGTTCTGGCATCTGTTGGTAAAATCCATTTCAGGCGATATGCCGGTTATGATGAAAGAGGTTTTCTTCTGGCCGAAAGAACTTACCTTTAGCGCGTACACGAAGGTTTTTGCGGATAAGGCAATGGTGCGTTCCATGGGCTACAGCGTACTGGTAACGTTGATTTTTACGGCGTTAGGTATGATTGTCTGCACCTGTGCGGCATATCCGCTTTCTAAGAAAAGATTAAAAGGCAAAGGGTTTTTCACATTTGTATTGATGGTTCCGATGTATTTTACAGCGGGTATGATTCCATCCTTTATCCTGATGTATAACTTAAAGCTGATTGATAATATGTGGGTGTTGATTCTGCCCTTGATTTATTCGCCTTATAATATGCTCGTTATGAAAACGTATCTTCAGAGCAGCATTCCGGATTCCCTTGAGGAATCGGCGTTTCTGGATGGGGCTACAAACTTCCAGATATTAACGAAGATTGTACTGCCGTTAAGTAAGCCTATTATTGCGACGCTTTCCCTGTTTTATGCAGTAGGACGTTGGAACGCTTACGCGGATCATATGTACTATATCCGCTCCGATTCCAAGCGTATGATTCAGTATAAACTGTATCTGCTTGTACAGGGTGCGGAGGCGTCCATCTCGACGTCCCTTGGAGATACGGGCGGCGTTTCTAATATCACAACGCCGGAGGTATTGCAGGCGGCATGTATTATGTTCGTTTCAGTTCCTATTATTATCATCTATCCTTTCTTACAGAAGTATTTTGTAAAGGGTGCGATGGTAGGAGCGGTCAAAGGTTGAAAGAATTGCATTATCACAGGATAGTTTTCCCGGATGTCCGGGTATTTATAAACTATACACAATTTTAAAGGAGGATTACATTTATGAAGAAGAAAAGTCTTCAGAAAGTACTTGCTTTAGCGCTTGCGGGCGTTATGGCGGTAGGTACTCTGACAGCCTGCGGCAGCAGCGATGATTCAAGCAGCAGCGCAGACACATCAAGTACGACAAACACAACAGCAGACAGCAGCAGTTCTTCCAGCAGCGCGGACACCAGCGCGCCGGCGGATAACGCGGCAGCGGATACTGCGGCAGTTGCAGGAATTGATGGATTTGTTCCTTTTGAGAACACCGTAACCTTGAATATTCCTGTTTATCAGCGTGCTACACCAAACGGCGCTGCGGATGCAGGCGAGAACTACTGGACTGCATGGATTCAGAAGGAGTTCGGCGAGAAGTATAACATCGATGTGAACTTCAAGGATTGGGTTATTCCCCGTGGTGAAGAGAATGCTATGTATGCACAGTGGGCTTCCGTACAGGCTCTTCCGACAGTATGCTTCGAGTATGACTATCCTGACCTGACATTATATCAGAGTGAAGGTTATCTGCAGGAGTATGATGTGGAATGGTTCAAGCAGATTGCGCCTACTTACTGGGCAGCAATGGAAGAAAACGGCTTGGATGAGTTTACTCAGATTAACGGTGAGAATGTTCTGTTGATTGGTACAAGACCTTATGGACAGACCAACTATCAGTTTGTAACTTTCTACCGTAAAGACTGGGTAGAAGCTGCAGGTTATGACACATATCCTACAGACCCGGGTGATTTGTTAGAGCTGTATGCGAAGATTGATGAACTTGGTCTGAGCACTGGAAACGCTATCCTGGGCGGTACGAAGATTGAGGGTAACGGCGTAGACCAGAACTATGCTTACAGAAGCTATCCTCAGGATAAGGAACTTTGGGCTACCACAGGTGATTATGACGTTCCGGCTCTGCCGACAGACGCACAGAAAGCTTTCTTAGCATGGCAGAACAAGCTGTATAATTTAGGCTACATTGACAAAGAGTATAATACTAAGACAGCTGATTATGCAATCAGTGATTTTGTAAGCGGTAAGTCCTTTACTTACAGCGCATACTCAACAAATAACATGGAAGTTTTAGACCAGTTCTATGCAGCTAATCCGGATGCTAAACTTGGCGTTGTTGTAAATCCGGGTCCTGTAACTTATTCAGACGGTTCTTGTTCAGGTTTCCGTCCGAACAGCATTTTCGGACAGTACATCGGCTTCTCTGCTACGGCAACGGAAGACGAGATGAAAGCGTTCGCTATGTATCTTGAGTGGATGAGCCAGCCGGATGTTCTCTTCACATTACAGTGGGGCGAAGAAGGCGTAAACTTCAACTATGATGAAAATGGTACTCCTAAGGCTATTCCTGTAGAGGAGCAGCCTGCTGACCAGGTAATGAGCCATAACAACAACGTAGATATGTGGTGTCTGATTACCGCTACCGCTTCTCAGGGCAGCGTTGAGAAAGACATTCAGGCAATCACGCCTCTTGGCTATCCTGATTCAGACCAGTTCCTTGCAGACATCATGGCTAACTACGAAGGACAGATGGCTTGCTATGAAGCTGGTATGGCTTCTCCTGACTGCTCATTTACCGTATCTATCGCGGCAAACGACGAGTACAAGGATACTTTGTATACCAAGTATGCAGAGCTGCGCGATAAGATTGTAATGGGTTCCGAAGCAGACTTTGAAGCAAACTACGAAGCTGCATGTCAGGAATACCTTGATGCAGGTTATCAGGCAATCATCGATGACAAGAAAGCTGCTTTTGACAATGGCGACTATGTAGAGCAGGCAGCACACTTCTTCAAATAAGAAGTATAGTAAGATAAAGTAAGAGTAGTATGACAAAAGAGTTCCCCGATTTTATATCGAGGAACTCTTTAGAATGGGGAATATAAATATGCCAAAACCTGCAAATGCAATAACAGAATATCGAAACTATTATCTTCCGCCACATTTTCCGATTTTGCTGCTGAGCGGCGAGCATTGGAAAATTTCAGATAAACCGAGCGAAAGGCTTCATTTCCATAATTGTTTGGAAATCGGCATCTGTCATTCAGAGGGGGGGGCTATGGAGCTATATGGAGAGCGTTTCCCCTTTCATGAGGGTGACGTCACGATTATTCCCCGTAATGTGCCGCATACCACATACAGTAACCCGGGAACGGCGAGCCAATGGTCATATATCTATATAGACCCGAAAGAGCTGTTCAGGCATTCCCTGCCTTCCACATGGGAAAACTATGACTTGACGCCTTATTTTTTTAAGAATTTTCAATATATTCTGAATAAAGAGGAATATCCTACCGTCTATCAGCTTCTTGACGTTATCTTAAAAGAATTGAAAGCGGAAAGATTAGGGTATCAGTTCTCGGTAAAAGGACTGCTATTGTCTCTTTATATTGAAATTTACCGTATACAATCTCAGGCGGAAGAAGCAGGCGGCGAACCGGATAAGGGATTTTCCGATTCGGCAAGCCCGCTTTCCATCGCTCCCGCACTGGATTATATTGAAAATAATTATATGCGCCAGTTCAGCATTGAATTTCTTGCCGATTTATGTCACTGGAGTCCGACGCATTTCAGGCGGATTTTTAACTCTATTATGAGAATCTCGCCTTTAAGCTATGTCAATAACACCCGCATCCAGAAATCGTGCAGCCTGCTCTGCAGTACGGATGA
Organism: Bacillus sp. (in: firmicutes); assembly: GCA_023666125.1. GTDB lineage: Bacteria > Bacillota > Clostridia > Lachnospirales > Lachnospiraceae > UBA3282. Next base: position 22,115 of record JAMPCN010000029.1, read on the forward strand.
TTCTATTTTAAGCATTTCGGAGGCGGTAGGCTTTCAGTCTGTTTCCAGCTATAACCGCTATTTTTTCCGCCTGATGCAGCAGTCGCCCAGAGAATACAGACGGCAGATGCTCCAGTCGGACAAGCAGGCGCAGAATATGTCCATTATGAAATATTCCGGCTGGATGTCTCCCGAATGGTGATTCTGATTACAGGTTGATAAATACCGTCGCAAACGCATCTAATGTCAGTTCTTTTGTACCCTCATGCGTTTCTACCCGTGTTTTCTGCGTCTCCTCGCTGTTGTTGATAACGACGAGCGTTTTGCTTTCCGGATAATAAGCGCATTCCGTGTAGCAGTTATCCGTCATATACATGCCCGTAACGTTCTCGCCTCCGGCGTAGCGGATAAGCTGATACAGAAGTCTCGTATTAGCGTCCGTAAACTGGAAAGAGGACAGATAGACGCCCTTTCCTTTGCCAAAGTCATGAACAGACAATACCGGCGTCGTATCTTCCGCCATCAGCACTTTCGCTTTGCCATCTGTCAGATAACGGTTCGGTTTAGCCACAAGCGCCGCGCCGTCGGGAACTAATCCCTGTGTATCGGAAGTATCAAAGAGCCATTTTCCGTGGCAGATTCTTTCTCCGGTGTCCTCGTCCACACCGAGTACATGCGCCATTCTAAAATAAGTATCATAACCGCTAGTTGCGGACGGCTCGTTGACGCCGATAAAAGTACCGCCTTTATATACCCACTCTGTTAAAATCTCTACCAGTTGATCGTCTTTCCATGCGTTCCCGCCGCTCCATGCGCTTCCTGCATAACCGGCGTTGATAACGACGTCGATGCCGTTTAAGCCTCCTGCTTTCACATCCTCAAAGGAAAGGAAAGATACTTCCACCGGAAGCCCTGCAAGAGCTTCGTTGATATGGATTAAGTCGTGCTGGTACGTTTCATGGAAATGCCCTGACAATGTCCAGGAACGCAGCGCACCCCAGGAATGCAGCACCGCAACCTTGGTTTTGATGCAGTAGGGCGCTCCTTTTTTATGAAAATCCTGTATCATATGAAATTCCTGCGTAAGCTGCTCGATATAGTCGCAGAAATCAGGAAATCCTTCCGTTAAATGCAGATAACCGCCAAGTCCGATTCTGTCTACCGGAGAGCGTAAAAGCGCTCTTCTGATATGGTTCCAGTAGCGTTTGGCTTCCGTCGTGGGGTCTCCGCCCTCCATAAAGGTCGGCGCGCCGCCAAGCCCCACCGGGAACAGATACGGATGTAATCTGAGTTCATGCACGGGAACATCGACTCCTGCACAAAGTCTTGCTTCATAACCTGAAAAGACGCATTTAATCAAACCGTCGAAGCCAAATTCGCCAAATCTGCCGTTATAAGGCTCTAAACCTACCCAGCTGTCGTCATAAAAGACATAAGCCTTTTTGCCATAACTATGTACGATATCTACCAGTTGTTTTCCAAAAGAGATAACAAAGTCGTTAATAAATTTCATCCAATCTGCTTTGTGCGCGTCGCCCGGCATATGCGTCACATGGCGTTTGCCCTGGTTGATGAAGTCCTCTGCGGTCATAGAGTAGCCGTACTGTTCGGCAAACTCATCTAACGCCCGTTCGCTTACTGTAAAGTCATAAGAACCCCAGTCCGTGAAAAGAGAGCGGCACTCCTCATGCGAACCCCAAATCCAGACAAAATTATAAAAAAGCGATGTAAAACGCACAACGGTCGTATCGGGATGGGATTCACACCATTGTTTCAGCCAGCCGATTAAATATTCGCGGGTTTCCGGATATCTGGGGTCAATCTGCATCAGATGCTCTTTATCCCAGTTGTTGGTGGTGTGGTTGTACATGGAAATCTCTTCCCAAATACGGTAAGCAAGAAAACTCACCGTATATTTATGCCACGGCGTCACATTATGTATCGTAACGGTTCCCTGCGCTTTATCGTATGTCCAGTTTTCGGCGGGAATAAGGGCATTGGAAGTTCTGTCATAAACCTGCCAGTATTTCATGGAGGCAGGGCAGTCGTTTATCTCAAACTGCTCCGTAAAGAAATCATCCATTAACGCTATCGTCAGCCCTTGGCTGTCTGTGGATATGGCGGTTACCGGTTCAGTGCATAAAAACGTCTGTTGCAGCTTATCGCGGTTTGCCTTTGCCCATTCGTTGTGGTCGCGGATAATGCAGAGCGTGGAATAAATACCGTACCCCGCATGGATAATGTCTTCCGATAATTCCGTGCCGTCGCTGTCGCGGATAACATCCGCCCCCCATTTTTCGGCAAGTTTTAAAGTGAGTTCCTCATAGCCTGATTCTCCCGGCAGCGTAAAACCGCCTCGTTGCTTTTCCATATGTAATCCCTCCTACATAATTTTCAATTTCCGGCATAATGCCGCGCCCTGATGGCGGTCAATGGAGCCGTTTAGCGCATCCGTTCCATCCTGTGCGAGAATATCCAGTTGATAAGCCGCCGATACAAGAGGCTGTAGCGGCTTATCAACAACGCCATCATAAGGACAGGGCTGCGCGCCGGGCAGTGTTTTTCTGCTTTTGTATGCCATCATCAGAAATCTGATAAAATCTAACAGCGTTACCGGCTCTTGCGGCTCAAACTTTTTATCCGGATAGTCCGCCGCGTTGATAATGCCGTTTGAGAGTCCGCATTCTATAATGCCGGCGTACCATTCATGACCGACAATATCGGTAAAATAATCATTATAAACATTTGTCATAAAAAATCCGGCTCTGCGGATAACCATATCCAAAGCTTCCGCCCGTAGCAGGACATCCGACGGTCTGTCGGGTTCCGCAAATTCCTCGGGAGCATCCTCCAGGGAAAAATCTTCCGGTTTCTGCATAGGTTCCATAGGCTCCGGTTCATCCCAAAGCCGGGGCTGTTCGTCCATCTGCGCGGCGAGCCACGCATAGCCTGTACCTGCGTCGCGGCATGTCTGTCGGATTTGTTCACAGATAATGGCGGCCATCCGCTGCGCGCCGAAGTCGTTATGGTGCGTATAATCGGACGGAAAGAAATATTTCTTGGCGTTTTCTTTTTCTAGGCCTGTTACAAATTCCATGCTGAAACGGTGCAAATCCAAAACCGGAACGGCCAGACGCTGTCCAAGTTCCAAACAGGCGTCGGCATAGTCTTTTAATAAGTCATTGTAGGTACCGTCGCTGCCGCGCCAGGTATTGCGTGCAACGGGAGTGACCAATATCGGATAAACGCCCTTTTTGCGGCATTCTGTGATATATCTTTCCAAGTTGGCAGAGTAACCCTCATCTGCCTTTAAGTGCATGAGTTTTTGGTCGTTATGCCCAAATTGAAAGAGCATGTAATCACCCGCTTTACAGCGGCTCATGGGAATATCCGCATGTCCCTCGCTGCGGAAGCTTTCCGTTGTCAGCCCCGAGTGGGAGTGATTGGAGACCGTCAGCACACCCTTGATAAAGTAGGGAAGCATCTGCCCCCATCCCGCATAGCTTGTCTGCGGGGCGTAAGGATATTCCGCGGACTGGTCGGTTACCGTGGAATCCCCGGCGATATAGAGTACCGGGCAGCGTATTTCTTCTATTTCTATTTTGATAGATGCCGTGTTGGCAATCGCCATCTCTGCTGTTGCAGCGTCAGTCGCCGCGCCGGATGCCATCGCTCCATCTGTCGCCGCTTCATCTACAGTAACCCCGTCAGCCGCCAACGCGCCGCTGGCGGTAACGGACAGCTCGATACAGCGGTTTTCGCACGGCTTTTCCTGTCCGCGGGGGATGATGCCGCATACTTCTACATACATATCCTGACAGAAAGTCTCTCCCGCAGGAAGCTTTTCTATATAAGCGGCAAGACAGCGTCTGCCCGTAAAAATGCGGATATCGGACAAATCCTCTTTTGAACGGAGCGTTACGGTAATCCGGTAACTGCCCTCCTCGGGAACCGCGCATTTAAAACGCAGAGGAATCTGTCTTCGCTTATCGACTTTGTCGAGGTCTAAGACGCGGTACCAGGGAACCGGCATAAAACCGCCGTTACATTCAGGAAACATTAAAAGCGGCTGGCTTTCCATGTTCTGCTGCGTGATAAAGCCGTATCCCCGTTTGTCCGTATACAAGTCTTTGGCCTTGACATGGACGGTATTTTGGGCGTCATCCGCTTTACAGAAAGCGGAATCTGATGAAAAATAATAGTTCTGTTTGTACATACTGAAAGAACCTCTTTTTCCCGATAAGTCTTAAAGCGCGCCGTCTTTGGCGATATCTGCGGAAACTAGTACATTACTGAAAAAGGCGAGTGCAAGACCCTGGCCCCAGCCCTGTATCCAGCGTCTGGAAATGCCGCGGTAGCCCTCAATATCGTTCATAACGGCGGTGCCGCCCGATACGTTCATCACCCGGCCGTCATCGCTGACATTGTCCAAAAGACCCTGAATGGATTTATTGATATAGCGGATATGTAACGGATTGCCGCGCTCTAACATAGCTGCCGCGATGCCCGCTGATGCCGAAATCTCTTCATAGGACTGTTCGTCGTTTAAAACCGTGCGCCAGAGTCCGTTAGGCGTCTGTACCGTTTTCAGGGCGGCAAGCTGGTCGTTTAAGGAACCCGCGATATCCAGATATTTCGGATAAAGATAGCATTCCGGTAAAATGCTGCTTACCTTGGACATCGTATAGGCTGCCCATGCGTTGGCTCTTCCCCAGTAGATGCCGGACATATGGTCTTTGGTAATATTATTATAGCCATGGTAATAAAAGCCTGTTTTGTCATCCTGTAAATAATTGATATGCCAGTACCATTGATTCAGGGCATCTTCAATCATTGCTTCATCCTTATTGATAACGCCTACCCGTAGTAAGAAAAAGGCTGCCATAAACAGCGTATCGGCCCATGCCTGTTCCGGGAAATCGTTGTTGGCGGATACCGTATGCTGCAATACGTTATCGCCGAAGCGGAGAGCTTCTTTTTGCAAATATTCTATTTTGCTCATGACAAGATCCCAGTATTTCTGTTCACCGGTAGCCTGATAGAGCGTAACCAGGCAGTGGCCCATGGCGCAGGCGTTGACGGTCCATACTTTTGGCAGGCCAAGCGCAATTAATTCATCTATGCGTTCTTTTAGAAGCGTCAGGTATTTTTCCTTCTTTGTTTTTTCATAAGCTTCACTGATGCCGTAGTAAGCCACGCCGCACGGCCAGTCCCATGTCAAGTCCATTTTCATGGTTCTATCCACGATTCTGTCAACCACATCTTCAATCTGTTCTTTGTTAAATTCCAACTGCATAATAAACCCTCCTTCCATGATACCACTATTATACAAAAAAACGCATTTTTTCGCTATATTGCTTTCATACAAAAATACAGCAATTTCGACCATAATGCCAAAGAAGCCGGAAATCATGGTATTGTGATAGTAACATATCAGGAATATAAAATTCATTTTATGCATGAGTTGCACTTCAGCGCGCACGAATGGTAATGCTTATATATACACTAAATAAGCTGAAAATAGCTGTAGAGATTCCGGCGCGGGTATGATACAATATAAGTACATTTTTAGCGGTATAGAGCAAATATAATGAAAAAAGGAGACAAACACTATGATTAAAGGTTTTAAAATGAAGCTGTACCCCGGACAGGAAGCGGAGTATGAAAAACGCCATAATGAACTGTGGCAGGAGATGAAAGACATGATACATGAGCATGGCGGGAAAAATTATTCGATTTTTCTGGACAAGGAAACGCTGACGTTATTTGGCTATATTGAGATAGAGGATGAAGAACTCTGGGCAAAAGGCGCGGATACGGCGATTAACCGGAAATGGTGGGATTTTATGGCGGATATTATGGAGACAAATCCGGACAACAGCCCGGTGTCGATAGATTTAAAACCGCTTTTCCATCTCGATTAGTGTGAAAAATGGATTTTTCACAGACTGAGAGAAAGGTATGGTATTAATATGAAAATAGGCGTAAGGGCGCATGATTACGGTAAAATGGAAATCGAAAAAGCGGCGCAGACGCTCCATGAGGAAGGCTATGAAGCGGCGCAGCTTGCGCTGCCGAAAGTGTTTACGGGAATCGACAGCTATGAGGATATTACGGGAAGCCATTTAGAACGGATTCGGAGAGCCTTTGAGGAATGGAAAGTGGAAATTCCGGTATTCGGCTGTTATATGGATTTGGGAAATCCGAATGCGGAAGTCAGGGATTATGCGGTACGGACATTAAAAAAATGCCTGGCTTACAGCAAAGAAGTCGGCGCGAACGTGGTCGGCACGGAAACCGCCTACCCCCATCTGAGCGCGGAGGAAAAGGCGAAATGGTATCCGTCCATGATAGACGGCGTAAAACGTGTTGTGGAAGAGGCGGTGCGTTTAGACGTAAAACTGGCGATAGAGCCTGTTTACTGGCATCCTTTGGAAAATCTGGAAGCCGTGCTGGATGTTATGGATAAAGTAGGAGACGAGAAACATCTGCGGATGATTTTTGACGCTTCCAATCTGTTAGAGTTTCCCGATACGACCGACCAGAACGCATATTGGGGCGAGTGGCTGGAATGTACGGGAAAGTACATAGAGGCAATGCACATCAAAGACTTTTATTTTGATGAACAGGGAAATTACCGGCCTGTGCCTCTTGGAAAAGGCGTTATTCAATATGAGGCAATTTCCAAATGGCTTCATGCAAACCGCCCGGATATGTATCTTTTGCGTGAAGAAATGAATCCGGATATTGCCAAAGATGAGATTGCGTTCATGAAAAAACTGTAAAAATCAGATGGCACATGAGAATATCTGGAGACTCCGTTATGTTTAAATTCCTGGAAGACCATTATGCGAAAAAACAGGTCAATCTTATTTTGGCAGAAGGAATCTTCGATTTCGTATTGTATATTAATATACGCCAAGGCACATACATTAGAAAGTACGAAAAGAGAAACCTGCCATATTCCCTGCAAAAAGAAGGAAGATACGAGGATTTGCTGCAAAGCCTGCAAAGCGGGCTTTATGTCGGCAGGGAGGAGTTTTCCGAAAATATGAAATTATCCCATATTATCGGAAAACTTTCCCTGCTGGGAAAGTATGCGGTACAGTGTCATATATTAATAAAAGGACACATATATAATAAAAGAATATTCTTTTTTCGGGAAGATTCCGGAAAAAATATAATTGCCGTCGGTGAAGATGTTACCGATGCCATGCAAGGGCGTTTTCAAGAGGATATTACGGCCTATCTTACTCATGAAATCAAAACGTCTCTCAACAGCCTTTGCGGCAATCTGCATATTTTGCAGACAGACAGGGAAACGTTTGGGGAAAACAGATATTTGGAGAATGCCGTTTTTTCTGCGGACTATTTGCAGCGTCTGGTAAACAGCGCCCTGCATATTTCGGCGATAGAGAACAAGAAAAGTGTCATGAAATTAGAAACTGTCACTATGGAAGAACTGGCGGACTGCCCCCGGAGGATGTTTGAAAAAGAGGCGGCGAAGAAGAATATCCGATTGCAGTTTTTGCCGGAAAAACCGGTATATCAATATTTGTATCTGTATAAGGATGTTATCTGGCAGATTCTTATCAATCTGATTTCCAATGCCATAAAATATACAGACAGCGGGGGAAGCGTTACCTGCCGTATGGCGCAGACGTATTTGGAAGAAAAAAGAGTCAGGCTCACTTTAGAGGTGACAGATACGGGAATCGGTATGGAACAGGCATTTTTACCTGCGGCATGGGAAAGCTATACGAGAGAACGGAGAGAAAAGGCGGCGCAGGGAAGCGGTCTGGGTCTTACGATAACGAAGCGCCTGGTGGAATTTTTACAGGGAGAAATTCATATTGACAGTCAGGTTGGAGCAGGAACGAAAGTATCCGTAAATCTGGAAGCGGACGCTGATGATGCGCTGTATGATTTTGCAGCGTCATACGCATCCCGTGCGCCAAAGATTCGTTCGGATGAGATAATTACCATAAAAAGAGCGTTGGTTGCGGAAGATGAAGAAAGCAATATGGCAGTTTTGTGTCAATATCTGTATGAATTGGGGGTCGCAGCGGATATAAGCCATAACGGCAGAGAGGTCATAGACATTTTTAAACGCTCAGAGGAAAACTATTATGATGTGATTTTGCTGGATATTCATATGCCAAAGATAAGCGGTATGGAAGCGGTTCGGACAATCAGGAATATGGACAGGAAAGACAGCGGGCTGCCAATTATCGCTGTCACGGCGGACGGCGAGGCGGTATCCGCCGAAATAAGCGGCTGTCTGTTGAAACCATATAACTTGGAAGATATTCGGCATATATTGTTACAATATCAGAAATGCTAAAGGGTATGAAACAAAGCCGGAAATATGACAGCCATGAAGAGGCGGAAAAGATAAAGGAACAGGAAAGAGCGCGCATTATACAGCAGATAGACCCTCATTTTATTTTTAACACATTGGGCGCTATCCGCATTGCCACCAAGACCAATGCCGATTTGGCGTACGATATGATTTATGACTTTTCAAAATACTTAAGATGTGTGCTTCACACAGTGACGCATAGAGAAAATATTCTTTTTAAGGAAGAAGCGGCGCATGTTATTACTTATCTTAATCTGGAAAAGATAAGGTTTGGCGATAATATTATGTTTTGCATGGATATTCAGACTGAGGATTTTATGCTGCCGCCGTTATCCCTGCCTCCGCTTGTGGACAATGCCGTCAGGCACGGGCTGCAAAGAGGCAGAAGAAAGGGCATGGTGACGCTTCGCACATACCAGACCGCTGCGGAATACATTGTACAGGTGGAGGATGACGGCGTCGGGTTTGAAACGGCGCAATACAGTGTGCTGCCTGCTGATGACAGCGCGCAGGCGGGCGGACTGCAAAGAGTGAAATATTTAATGGAAAATATGGCGGACGGCAGTTTGGAAATGAAGAGCTTATTGGGAGTCGGCACGGTTGTTACCTTACATATTCCTAAAACGCCGGAGGATAAACAATCAGAAAGGGTGGTGCATCATGAGGATAAGAGCTATTTTGGTGGATGATGAGCCGTGGAGCATGAAACAGTTTCTCATCGAATGCCAGGATATGGGTATCGAATTGCAGGAGTGTTTTACGGATGCCGAAACGGCGCTTTCCTATGCCGGGGAACATACGGTGGAACTGGCGTTTTTGGACGTGAAACTGCCGGATATGGATGGTATCGCGCTTGGCAGAAAATTAAAGCAGATGAATCATGATATGCTCATTATTTATATCAGCGCTTATGAGGAGTATATAAAGGAAGCGATTGTAGACATAAAGGCGGACTATTATATATTGAAGCCATACAGCGCGGCGGATGTGGCCGATGCGCTTGAGAGGGTCAGATATTTATCCGGCAGGCTGCACAAAAGGGTAATGGTCCGTACATTCGGCGAATTTGACGTTTTTATAGATGGGGAACTGGTGGCTTTTTCTAATCAGAAAGCCAAAGAGTTATTTGCGCTTTGCATTGACAACGGTGGTGAAGTCAGCATGAAAAAGGCGGTGGAAATGCTCTGGGAAAACAGGAATTATGATGAAAGGGTAAAAGGACTTTACCGTAAAGCGATTCTTTATCTGCGTATGATGTTTAAGGAATATGGCGTGGAGAATATATTCGGCAGCGCAAGAGGAAGCTGCCATATCAATAAACGGGAGATTGATTGCGATTACTATGAAGTGCTGGATGGAAAATGTATAAAAGACACCTTATTTGACGGCCGATATATGCCGAATTATTCATGGGGAGAAGAAACATGCGGGCATTTGTGCCGTATAGCGGCGGAATATCTGTTAGATTAACATTTTGCGGCCTGTAATTTAAAAAAAATTAGGATGACCCTCTAAAGTCTTTGGAAAATTATCCGATACATTTAATAACAGTTGATGAATATGGATTTGGATTATCAACGAAGAATCATGGAACGGACAGGAAGGAGGAGTCAAAAATGCGTGTTGAAGCATATACTCAGGTCCAGCAGTTATATAATAATTCTAAGAAAGCGGTAAAGACACCTGTAACGGCAAGCGGAAGCAAATCCGACCAGATACAGATTTCCAGTATCGGTAAAGATTTCCAGTCTGCAAAAGCGGCAGTGAATGCAAGCAGTGATATCAGGGAAGATGTAATCGCTCCTCTGAAAGCTGAAATTCAAAACGGCAGCTATTTTGTAAGCGGGGAGAACTTTGCAGAGAGATTACTGCAGAAATATGAAGAAAGTTCCAGAATATTTTCGGTGTAAGAAGTGAGGGTTTAGCGTGGCAAGCTTAATGGAGAACTTGATAGATGTTTTAGAAAAAGAAAACATGGAATACGAGAACTTATTAAACTTGTCCATGCAAAAAACACCGGTCATTGTGTCTGAGAATCTGGAACAGTTAGAGAAAATCACGGATGAAGAACAGTATATCGTAAGCAGGATTAATCATTTGGATACTTTAAGGAATGAGGCTGTCCATGATATAGCGAATGTACTTAACAAGGATGTTACTAATTTAAAAATTGTAGATTTGATTAAAATGCTCGGCCAAAGACCGGAAGAACAGCAGAAGCTGGCAGCAGTTTTTGACAAGCTGCAGTTAAATGTGCGGCATGTTGCAAGGATTAATGAGCAGAACAGGGAATTGATTCAAAGCGCATTGGATATGGTACAGTTCAACATGAATGTTCTTCAGGCAATGAAGATGGCTCCGGAAACTGCCAATTATAATAAGGGAGCTTATAATACCGGAGACGTGATTGGCGCGAGTACGAAATCATTTGATGCGAAACAGTAGAAAAGTAAGTAATTGTTAAGGATGGTAACGTTATGTCATTAATGGGAAGCCTCTATTTAGGCGTATCAGGATTACAAACTTCAAATAATGCGCTCAATACGACAGCGCATAATATGTCAAACTTGGACACCCTTGGTTATACTAGACAGCAGGTAGCGCAGGCGACGAGGACTTACATCACGATTAATAAGAGCCAGTCTACCAGTTGGCAGCAGTTAGGTCTGGGTGTTACTTATTCCCAAACAAGACAGGT
>JAMPCN010000002.1 GCA_023666125.1 Bacillus sp. (in: firmicutes)
GTTGGCGCTTGGCATAATACGGACAGCCGCCACCGCAAAAGCGGTAAGCTGTGGAATCAACACGTTAATATTGCCGCCGCCCAGCATATATACCATAATGAACGCCAGCATACTGACAATGAAAATCGTCTCAATCAAAAGACGCGGCAGATTATTTAATACCGCATAATTACGCGCCACATTAGCGCCGATACTGCCGCTCTCATAATAGTTTCTGATAAAAAACTCCTCTCGGTTCAGTACCTTAACGTCTTTTAGCCCGTAAATGGACTGAATGCGCCATTTAGCTATCCTGGACTGAATTTCCTGATTCTTCCTGCCGATGGCATTCAGGCGCGGTTTTAATAACTTTGATAATAACAGCGTCATGCCAAGAAAGATAACGACGATAAAAAGCGTCATCACAGGGCTGACAATCACTAATACCACACATAAAAAAGCCGATACCACAATTTCCGTAATCATCTGAATGAGTACCAGAATCAGCTGAAACGCCGTGGGAATATCGCTGTCCGTCAAACGGAACACGGTAGGAATATCCGCGCCCAGATATTCTTCATAGGGTCTGTTCAAAAATTCACGCATAACACGTGTAATCATTTTGTTCCGGTTTCTGGTGACAAAAGTATTCTGCACATAGGTCTGGAACAGAAGATATGTGTTTTTGACGATAAAAAGAGCCATCATGGCGGCAAGCATAATGATAATCAGCCGGTTTGCGCCGCCCGTCTGCGCTAAAGCCGCTATGTCGATATGAAAGACGCCCATTACTTTCTGCATGATTTCGTTCTGCGCTAAAGCCTCCGGCTCCATAATGCCCTGTACGACAGGAACCATCATGGAGACCCCCAGCGTTTCGAGGATACCGCCAATCAATATTAAAATGCCAAGCCCCACAAATTGCAGCTTTTGCTTTCTGTCAAACAGGTAACTGATTTTTTGCAGCATCGTTACCTTTTCCGTTGTCTGTGCCTGTTTCTCCATCTATAACTCTCCATATGCCGTTTTTTATCATTTATGACATTGATGTCATATGCCCGGTTTTATCTTTACCATATCCGCCCTGTAAATATCGCTGCAATCCCACCCGTTTAGCCACTTATCCGGCGCCGCCACAAATTTATCAGGATTACCATTCAAATAGGAGGCCCACCAGCTAAAACTGCTATTGGCAAGAATATTGTGTTTACACTGGCTCATCAGCGTAAGCGACTCATAATCTCTATCTTCCGGCAGACATACAGGAATCATTTCATGCCCCTCTTTCATAACCTGATTCGCAAAACCGTTCCGTTTCAGCCAGCCGTCCGCCCAGTCCCAATCATTTGTAAACAGGTAGAAAGTGCAGTTCGGATATCTGTCCGCCACTATTTTCATTGCCCGTTCATAATATAAGTCCGTGCAAATACCCCCAAACAACTCCTGATTCTGCGGCAGAAGATAGTCTCCTCTCCGCACATGGATGCTGACGGATTCCGTCTGCTGTATTCTCTGCAAAAGCCTCTGCGCCTGCTCCGAGAGTCCATATCCATTACACTTGTTATTTATAACGCTTTCCAGTCCAAATTCCTGCTTCAATACATCCGCCACATCCGGAAAATATTTTTCGGACTGCCAGTAACCCTCCAGATAGACGTTATCCCAGCCAAAAATTTTCGCCTGAAAAAGCTTGCTCTCTTCAAAATAAGAATGGCTGTGCCTGCCCAAAAGTTTCCGCCTGAGCCTCGTCAACGGCATCATGGACGCATCCGTCATACGGATAATTTCTTTTCGGGATGCTTTCTCATAGGGAATGCCAAAGGCCTCCAATGCCGGATTTCTCTGGGCATCCGCTTTAAAGCCTGCTTCATCATCCATTTTTACGATTTTCCCCATACTGATAAGCTGTCTGTAAAGGGCATATTGAAACATCTGGTTTCCCAGCCCGCCCGCCATCTGGATGATAATCATAAGTTTCCTCCGCTATATCTGCAATACTTTCGCAATCCTTATCTGCGTCTTTTGGTTTTAACAGGAAGAATCACGGCTTCATTAATACGCATGACGCCCCAGTATAACCGCGGCGACTTTAAAAACAAATCCATCTTTTTCTTTTCATTCGGGTTGGCGCATCCGCATTGGTAAATTCTTTCATACGCCTCCCGATTCTGTGGAACGTTTTCTTTGATAACTTGCGTTATTTCATTCAGGTATTTTTTCTTGTCCGGAAATGAGCCTTTTTTTAATTCATTATAAAAAAGCAACAGCCGCTTGTAGAAGAAGTAGTTGTGGATATCCGCCAAATCCTGTCTTCCCAGCGTCTGTAAAAATACGGTTTTCTCCCGGTACGCCGGTATATGGTCCGTAAACGTACGGGGATTTATCTTCGTATTCATAATACTGCCTTCTCTGTCTATTATATAATTATAGCAGGCGCTGTCAAGGTAAACGCATCTGTCCGTACGGCTTAAGGCTGCTGTTGCAAACATGATGTCCTCATACCATTTACCATCCGGGAAAGAAAGATTTTCCACTATTTTTCTTTGATAAAGTTTATTCCAAACCGCGTTCTGAATATCATATTCTTCCCGTTCTTCCACATAATATTGCAGCGCCTCCTGCCCCTCTAACAGAACTGCGCGGTTGAGCGACGCGTCTTCTACATGGTCTTTATGCACCCGCCTGTATCTGCAAACCGCCAAAGACGCCTGCTGTTCTATCATGGCGCCCAACATTTTTTCATACATATCCGGGTCGATATAATCATCCCCGTCCACAAATCCGATGTAACTTCCTTTTGCAATGGCAATCCCTGCATTTCGGGCATCCGCAGGCCCGCCGTTTTTTTTATGCAGCACAACGATACGCGAGTCCTCCTCCGCCAGCCTGTCACAAATCTGACCGCTTTTATCAGTAGAGCCGTCATCCACCAAAATAATCTCCAGATTTTTGTATGTCTGCCGTAAAATAGAGTTGACTCCCCGTTCTACATAATCTTCTATATTATAAGCCGCAACAATTACGGAAATCAGCTCGTTTTGCCGCTCGGCAGATATCTTTTCCGGGGTATATCCCTCCAACACTTTCATTGCAATCCTCCATTCTCTTACATCTATGCCCTGTAAACCGTAAACCGTCTAAAACATAGCAGCCTGAAACATTAACACATGCCATATCTGCTGACGCCATATATCATGCTCTATATAATCTTTCCAGATTTTCTCCACGTTGTCCGGATTTAATAACTGTTGTTCTTTTATTCGTTTCCTATCCAGTAAACTTTCCGCCCATTCCCGCAATCCGGGCTGTTTTAACCACTTCTGCAAAGGAATGGCAAACCCTTTTTTCGGACGCTCCATCAACTCGCGGGGAACATATTGATATAAAATATCCCGCAATACTTTCTTGGTAACATCCCCCTGCTTTTTATAGGAAAGAGGCAGGCTCCATGCAAATTCCACAACATCCCTGTCCAACATTGGCACTCTTGTTTCCAAAGAAACCGCCATCGCCGTTCTGTCCACTTTCGCCAGAATATCATCAGGGTGATACATCAGCATATCCATCAGCATTAAATTATGCACCGGCTCCGGCAAAAAGCCATCCGGATAGTCATCCATGGCCGTAATACATTGCCCGCCGTCCGCGCCGGAAGCAGTAAGTTTCCGCAGCACGTCCGCCGATACCAGTTCTATTCCTTCACCCTGCGCGGAACGCCTGTACATATCCTCTATGCCGGAGGCGCCAAGCAGTCTCGCTCTGACCGCCAGAGAACCGCTCCTGCCCCATGGGCTGTGCAGAATTGCCGCACTCGCCGGTTTTCTGATAACAGATGGTATTTTTTGTGTCTGCCGCCAGATACGCTCAACAGAACGATATGTGGCATAACCGCCAAACAATTCGTCGCCGCCGTCACCGCTTAACGACACCGTCACATGCTCCCTTGTCATCTTACTAACCAGATATGTCGGTATCTGGGAGGAATCCGCAAACGGCTCTCCGAACATGCCGCCCAGTTTCGGTATCACCTGTTTGGCATCCTCTTCCGTAATATATAGTTCCGTATGTTCCGTGCCAAGATGCGCCGCAATTTTCTTAGCGATTTCGGCCTCGTTAAAATCCTTTTCCCACATGCCGATGGTATAGCTTCTGACACACCTGTCACTTAACGACTGCATCAGGGCTACAATCGTAGGGCTGTCAATTCCCGCGGATAAAAAAGCGCCTACCGGCACATCGGCCGCCATCTGCCCGCGGATGGCATTTTTTAACAATCTCTCCAACTCCTCGGCAGCCTCTTTTTCAGAACCTTGAAACAGATGCGTCTGTCCATAATAAGCCTTTTCACGCATCGACCAATACGTTTCAAGGTCATATTTATTAAATGGAGATTTTATTTTTAGCACTTTTCCCGGCTCTAATTTATAAATATTTTGATAAATGGAATAGGGCGCCGGAATGTAGCCATAGCGAAAATAAGTTTGCAGGATGCCCGTATTTATCGGGTTTTTGAAGTTGTCCAAGCAAGTCAACGCACCTAGTTCCGAAGCAAACGCAAAGGTTTGCTCTCCCACGAACCCATAGTACAATGGCTTCTCCCCAACCCTGTCTCTTGCCAAAAATAGCTCCTGTTGTTCTTTATCATACAGCGCAATGGCAAACATACCCTTACTTTTCTTCAATGTTTCCTGTAACCCGTATGCGGAAACTGCTTCCAAAAGCGCTTCCGTATCGGAAGTTCCCCTAAAAGCAGTCACTTTTCCCTCTTGTATTAACTTTTCTTTTATCTCCTGATAATTGTAAATTTCCCCATTATAAGCCATTATATAACGTCCGTCGTGCGATTCCATAGGTTGCGAACCACTAAAAGTTAAATCTACAATAGATAATCTTCTATGTCCAAGCACAACCTGCTTATCTTCCGATGCCCAGACGCCCACAGCATCCGGCCCCCTATGATAGAGCCGGTCATTCATACGCTCTATATTCTCTTTCCAGTCAAATTCCCCATTACAAAACCCGGCAATCCCGCACATATGAATACCCATTCCTTTCTCTCAGCCTGCGATTAAACTTTGAAAATATTCCTGCCACCGCCTGTTCACCCGCTCGGGTGCGAACCGCTCCTGAATCCCGCGCGCCTGAATGCCCAGCTTCTCAGCCAGCGCCGTATCGGATAGCAGTTTATCCATGGCTTTTTCCAACGCTTTTTCATCCCCCGGAGGAATAATCCAGCCATTTTCGCCATGACGGATAAGTTCGACGGTTCCGCCGCTTGGCACATCCGTGGCAATCACCGGCAGCCCTAACGCCATCGCTTCTATCAAGGCATTTGATACCCCCTCGGAATACGAGGTCAGCAGGAAAAGCGACGCTTTCTCAATTTCCTCCGCCACATTTAAAATAACACCCGGAAGCAAAATCTTTTCGGACATTTCCAGCGAGCCAATCAATTCCTCCAGATAACTTCTCAGTTCGCCGTCTCCATAAATCGTCAATGTATATTCCGGATATTTTGGGGCAAGTTTTGCAAAAGCCCGAATCATCATCTCATGGTTCTTGTTGGCATCCAGACGCCCTACGGAAACAATACGTTTCTGCCGTTCTCCCTGAAAAGCCGGTCTTATAAATAGTGGATTGAGGGAATTTGGAAGAATAACAGCTGTTTTTGCAATCCGTTTTGAGAAAAAGCTGCGGGAACGTTCCGTCTGCAAAATAACGCCCGCCGCATACGGAAACAGCAAATTTGCCAGCACCCGCATCAACCGATTCGGATATTCCTCTTTCGCTTCCCCGACTACGGAAACCACCGGTTTTGTCTTGGTAAACATTGTTGTCACGATTGTCATAAAATTATTCTTACCCGCGCAGGACAATACCAAATCGGGCTTTTCACGCTTCCATATACGGTGCAGCTTTTCTACGCGGCGCCAGAAATTCATTACCCTGTTATTCGTTGTCTCCTGCGGCGTAATATCGGAAATGACTCTGTCGATACCCTCCGCCAGTTCATATTCGTCCTCTTTTTGGTATTGCGTCACCATCAGAACCTGATAATCCTGATTTAAGAAATGCTCCGCTAAATTGACAAAAACGCGTTCTGCTCCGCCTTTATGTAGAGAACCAATGTAAAATGCAACTTTTCCTGCATTTTTTTTCAATTCTCCATCTTTTTGACTTCTCTTGTTGTTATTTAATTCATTTTGGCTTTCATCCTGTGTTTTTGTTAAGTCGTTTTTTAATTTACTGCCCATTTTGCCGTCTATTCCTCTCCCTCAATCTGCCATCACTGAAAATTTTGATACCACTGCTGGAATACAAAAAACGACCACGCGAGTTTAGAATAGTTTGCCCCTGTCGCCGGACCGGCGTCTCCGGTCCTCATATAAGTCTGTATCATATCGGAAGTATAGTCCGCATCAAAAATATCCTGCTTTTTCAAATAATCATAACTACTGTAATCTAATAACTGTTCCTTTAACGGCCCGCGCATCCACTTATCAAGCGGCACGCCAAATCCCACTTTCGGACGTTCCAGCAGTTCTCTCGGAATGTAATCGTAGGCGATATCCTTCAAAATATGCTTTTTATCCCCATGCGCATACTTATAGGAATGCGGAATACGATAGGATAATTCCATAACATCTGTATCTAAAATAGGGCATCTTGCCTCCAGGGAATATTTCATGGAAGCCCTGTCCATCTTGCAGAGGATATCTCCCGGCAGATAGGTGTCCATATCCAGTAACATCCTGCGAATCTGCCAGTTTTTCACACCGTACTCGCTTTCCATCAGATAATGTACCGGTAGGCAATCGCCTGTCTTTTTTACCATTGCATTTGCCTTGACAATATAATTTCCCGCGCCAAACTGAGTCTTACTTTCTTTTTCCCTATTTCCAGCTATTACGCGCACACGAAACGGAAGCCGCTCTTCCAGTCCTATCTGTTTAAAGCCCGGCAGACGGCAGACGGTATGCACCATTCCTCCAAGCATATCCAGTTTTTGCGCCTGACTGACATTTTCATAGATATTATAACCGCAGAAAAATTCATCACCGCCGTCTCCCGACAACGCCACCGTCACATATTCTCTTGCAAGCTGCGAAACCAGCATGGTGGGAATCTGCGAACTGTCCGCAAAAGGCTCGTCATAATACTGCGGAATGCTCTCCACTAACTGAAACATTTCCTGCTCATCAATATAAAGTTCCGTATGCGCCGTTCCCAGATATTTGGCTACTTCCTTGGCATATCCCGCCTCGTTATACTTTTCTTCATAAAATCCTATGGAAAATGTCTTGACCGGCGTATCGCTGCATTCCTGCGCAATGGCCGTTACAAGAGAAGAATCATAGCCGCCGCTTAAAAAAGAACCTAACGGCACATCAGAGAGCATACGCGCCCTTACGGATTTTTGCAGACTTGCCTTTAACCTTTCTTTTGCCTCTTCATAACTTTTAATCGGGTCTGCCATCTGCTTTTGATAGACCTGCTTAATATCCCAATATTTCCAGGTTATTATTTCTCCTTTATGGAAACGCAGGACGCTTCCCGGTTCTATTTTATACACGTCTTCAAAGATACTGTCCGGTGCGTTGATATACTGTTGAAACAGATACCGCGGTATCACTTCTCTTCGGATTTTTTTCGGAAAACCCGGATATGCCATGATAGGCTTTAATTCGGAGGCAAAGACAATGCCGTCTTCCTTTTTCCAGTAATAAAGCGGTTTTTTACCGACTCTGTCGCGCATCAGATAGATTTCTCCGCTCTCCCTGTCATACAGGGCAATGGCGAACATCCCGTTGAAATGTTTTACACAGTCCGCCCCCCACTTCAAATAGGCTGCAATAATCACTTCCGTATCACAGTGGGAACAGAACGGATAGCCCGCCAGTTCTTCCCGCAGCTTAGGATAATTATAAATTTCCCCATTATAGATAACGGAAATTCTCTTATCCGCGGAGTGCATGGGCTGATGCCCCAAAGATGATAAATCCAGGATAGACAGCCTCCTATGCGCAAATCCTATCTGATAACCGTCCGCCATATCATAGATTTCCTCACCGCTATCATCCGGTCCCCTATGAACCATCGTATCGTTCATTGCTTTCAGATTTTCTATGGTAATGCCCTTTTTAGTGATATAACCGCAGATACCGCACATTGCAAACCCCCATGTCTTTTTACCGCTGATATTTTTCGATAAAATAATCCTTATATTCTCCAAAATCCTTACATTCCTGGTCAATAGAGGAGATTAATTCCTCGTATTTTTCCTGCACCAACGCCCGATAATTATTGAAATTATTATACCCCTCTTTACACCACGCAAACGGATGGGTTAAAATCTGCACCTTATCATGCCCGGTAATATTTTTCTCATCCGGGTATCCATAACGCCAGATATGATTGGCATCTGACATATATTTGACGGCAACCGGCGTATCTTCCGTAACCTGTTCCGCAAAGGTAAAGAAATCGTCCTGATAGGCGTTTAACAGACCGTCCAGCTTGATATTTTCCCGCAGCACGTCTTTGGATGGGCGGTGAATGGAAAATTCCGTAATCGCAAAGCCAAACATTTCACTTAAAATATCCACTTCTTTCCGAATCCGCCTGCGCACCTCCGCCATATCCGTCATACCGTTTAAGGCAAAATGCAGCCCGATATGCTGTCCTCTCTCGTGCATATCCTTAATCATATCCAGATTTCTTCGTGATAAAATATTATAGGAATTATTCGTCCACTGGAAAAAGTACGTGGAAACAAAATCCATGCTCTGCTCCACCCGCGAAAGCTCATACGCCCTTTCTACGCTGTATTCCACATCATGGCGCATAATAACGAACTTATCTTTCCCAAACGCACCGGCATAATTGGTATGCCTGCCCGTCGATTGTATGATTTTAATAA
Organism: Bacillus sp. (in: firmicutes); assembly: GCA_023666125.1. GTDB lineage: Bacteria > Bacillota > Clostridia > Lachnospirales > Lachnospiraceae > UBA3282. The sequence goes on from JAMPCN010000002.1 coordinate 8,900, forward strand.
TTTCCCTGTAGTCTTCAAATGAAAACATGTACCCTTCTCCTTTTCGCATGTTATTCTTCTATTTCCGCATAATCCCCGTTCGCGATATGTTCTGCAATGACTCCCGACGCCCGCTTCGTTTCCTGAAGCCACAATTCGTATGCCGCATCCCAGGAAGCATAGCTGTCGTCTCCCCGCTTGTCCGCAAAATTATAATTGTCCAGCAGATACTTTTCTAAAAATGCCGTACACTTCTGCGCGCCGACAGCGTTCGTATGACTGCCGTAATCGGCAAAATCCTCTTCAAATACAATCCCAATTTCATCATAACAGTTATTCATATTAAGAAACTGATATCCCGCTTCTTCTATGATGCCGCCCATATAATTGAACATCTGCTGCTCTTCCATGCTTTCCCCATAAGGCGACACTATAAATAACGCTTGCAATTTATTTTCCTGCAAATATTGCAATAAATCCCTTAGATAAGCCTCCTGCTCGTCCGGAATCTCCAGTTTTCCTTCCATACCGCCCGCCGTCGGCATCGGCGTCGGCCCTACCTCGTCTTTTACAAAAAATCCTTTCAGGCTATTTTCTTTTTCATAACGCCAGTTATTCCATTCTGATGAAAGCGCAAACATTTTCCAGTTTGTATGATATTTAAACAAATCAATGTAATAGCTTAACTTCTCTTCCGTCTCGGGTACCAGAGCCTGTATCGCTTCTACGCGGTTTTCCGAATATTTCAGATTATCTGTTACGCCCCTTGTATACGCCATATTCTCGGTTAAACCCGCATCCTCCATCGTATACATACGCATTTCAAAAATATAAAGCGAGGGCGACTGCGTCTTTTGCGCCTCTTTTACAAGGTATTTCATTGCCGCCGGTCTTTGCAGATTGGAAGAAAGCGGATATGCCGCAATCCCTGTCTCTCCCCACAGCATAGGCGCGCTGTAATAAGGGAAAACCGGACTTGAACCTATCATAATAATATCAAGCGTATCGTCTTTTTGTGCATAGAAGCCCGAAAATCTGTCCTTGACATCGCCGTTTGTCCTAACGATATAGGAAACCGGAATTAACGCCGCCAAAAAAATCCCTATGAAAATGATGCTTTGCAATAATTGTTTACGGGTCATATGAATCCTCACGCTGCGTCATACTCTGTCCATCGCAATCTTTCAAAATGTTCTTTTCTATTATATACGCTGACGGATAAAGCCGCAAGCAGACATATACTATATTATTTGCCATGCCTTTTTACACTAATCCATCCGGCTGCACAACTCTTCCACATAATCCCGCCATTTCTCAAAAACGGCGTCGCCATTCGCTTTATCCGCAATTTTTCTTGCTTCTTCGCCAAGCCTTTCGGCAAGTTCCCGGTCCTCTATCAGGCGGTTGATACCCTCTTCTAGCGCTTTCTGGTCTTTAATCGGAATCAGCAGAGCGTCCACCTCGTTTGTCATAATCGTGCGCGGCCCGCCGCACGGACAGTCCGTCGCCACAATCGGCAGTCCAAGAGCCATCGCCTCCATCAACGCATTCGGTAAACCCTCCCAATCAGAGGTAAACGCAAAAAGCGCCGCGTCCACTAAATCCTTTTCCAGACTGTCGCTGGCTCCCATCAGATGGATATAGTCCTGCGCCTGATTTTCGGCAATCAATTTCTCCAATATTTCTTTCGTGCCGTCGAAAGAATCCCCACCGTATATTTTTAAATCATAGTCCGGATGTTTTTTATGCACCTCGACAAAAGCCCTGATAAGCATGGGCTGGTTTTTAAAATCTACCAGACGCCCCGACTGCACCACACTTTTCGTGCGCCTTTCCGGTCTTGGCACACCGATATATTTCGGATGAATCGGATTTAAGATAATGCGGGAATTTTTCTGTAAGCGCGGCGCAAAGAACTCTCTCTGCCCTTCTGTCTGGAAGACGCAGCCGTCCACCCTGGGAAACAGAATCGGAATCTGTATTTTATCCGATATTTCCTCATAGTGTCCAACCGGGTCGGTACGAATGGATATGAGTACCGGAATCTTACTAAAATACGCCGCCATCAGCCCTCTATACAGTGCTTTTCTGGCAAACGGTATCAAAATATCCGGTTTTTCTTCTTTGATAAAATCCTTTAAATATTTAATACGCAGTAAAATCTGCACAGGATGAGGCTTCTTTTCATCGCCCTCCCGCAATCCGACATGCACGCGCCTTACTCTCTCATCAGTCTGAAATTCATCTTCTCCATACCATTCCGTTGCGATAACGACCTGATAGCCTTTGTCTGCAAACTGATTGGCAAGATTCGTAACGACCCGTTCCGCGCCGCCCTGCTCTAAACAATTTAAATGAAATGCAATTTTACGCATCATAAAATATAATTTCCTCCGGTAATACTGATATTCTCTCCGGTAATACCCGCCGCTTCATCCGACAGCAAAAGCTGCATCATCGGTAAAATATCCTCTTTCTGCAATATCCTGCCGGACGGGCTTGCCATCTTATGCTGCTCTATAATCAATTCAGGAATATCTTGAATAAATTTAGTCTCTATCATCTGCGGAGAAATGCCGTTTGCCGTAATGCCTTTCGCTGCATATTCCGCAGCGATGGATTTCATCAAGCCAAGCAGCGCATATTTGGAAACGGTATAAGGCGCTTCATATTTTGGGTCGGGTATCGTCGTATAGGCGGAGAGCATAAATAAAATCCTGCCGTATTTCTGTTTGGACATCTGCGCTATAAAAGCCTTTAGAATTTCCATAATGCTATAGACGGATACCTGCATCATTTCCTGATACATATCCACGCCGCTTTTATGAAACCGGACGCTTTTTGCCGACAGCGAAGCCAAGTGCAGCACATGGGTCGGTATATCGCCGTTATGCCGTACCTGTTCCACAAAGCTTTCCACTTCCTCTTGCTTGGAAAAATCCGCCTGTATAGGCACAATTTTATCCTCGTATGTTCCCAGCAAAGCATCCAACTGTTCGTTCTTATTACGGTACTGTGCGATGATACGAGTATACGCCGCCCCGTATTTTGCAATATACGCCATCCCCAAATCGGAGGAGGCGCCTGTAATCAAAGCTATCTTTTCCATATTATAATAAACTGTGCCTTTCTCTCAACCTGCGATATTTGTGCCGCAGGAACAAATTCGCGATTGAAAAATCATGGATTTTTCAATCTATCCAGTACTTTTATCTGCATAGTTCCTTTTGCTATTTTATCTCCCCGCTGGTTTTGAATCAGCAAGTTCAGCATCAGCATACGGTACGCGTCTTCCTTTTCTTTTACGGTTCCCGAAACAGTCAGTGTATCCCCCACATAGACAGGACGCAAAAATTTATTGTCCATGCTGTGAATCAGACTGTATTTACCCGGCAGATACATCCCTGCCAACGTGGAGTAAAAAGATGCCGTCAACATACCGTAAACCACTTTGTCCTCATAGTTCCTGCTTCTGGCATACGCTGCGTCCGTATGCAGCGGATTTTCGTCTCCTGTTATCGACATGAATTTTTCCATCATCTCTTCTGTCACGGTTACCTGAAAAGACTCTTCCATGCCTACTTCCACTATATCATAGCTGTACTCTTTCATAAACACATTTTCCTTTTCCATAAGCTATGACGGTATACGTTCCAAAATAATATCCACCATCTCGCCTACATTTTTCATTTCATTTGCCTCGCCGACCGTAAACTTAATCCCAAACTTTTTCTCTACCGCAATAACCAGATTAATATGTTCAAAACTATCCCAGTCCTCAATATCGTCGGCAGTCGTTTCATCCCGTACCGTAATACTCTCATCATCAAAAATATAACGGAATACCTCGTTTAAATTTTCATATACTTCTTCTCTTGTCATGATTCACAAATCCTCCGTTCTTATTTTATCATGTCTTTCAGCCTGCGGTTATTCCACTAAAATAACCTGATTCTTTTTTTGATATCCGTCCGCCAAGGACAGCCGCCACACCGTATTGCCCGCCGCATCTTCTTCTATTTTATCAAATCCCTGCAAAGAATAAAATTCTTTTACCATATTATTTTTGGCGGTCGGATAATAATATCCCCTGATTTCCGTAATATCCTGTTTTCGGCATGACATAACCAGCGTATCCATCATCGCATATTCCATATCTCTTTTCAAGACGCGGCAGCTCATAAGCCAGAGCCTGATATGTAATATCTCCCCCTCTTTCTGCCCGATAACTACAGATATCACGCCGTTATCGCCAAATTTATCTTCCAGCCTGCCATAGAGCGTAAGATAGTCCGGGTTTTTCGCAATCTCTTCAATCTCCGTCTGGCTGTAACGTTTGGTTGTTAAATTAAACTGATTGCTCTTATTGGTAAGCTGGGCGATTCTTGCCATATAAACCGCAGTAAAAGGCTGAATCTGCGCTTTCATCTGCAGCGACTTCAAATAGTCCTCATAGTTTTCATAAGCGGCCTCTTCTTTCGCCCTCTTTCTGTTTTCCTGATACATCCTGGTGCGGTTTTTATCATCTTCTGACATGAGTGTCATTTCAAAAAAACCGGAACCGTCAATCGTCTTGATATATTCCTCCGGTCGCTCCAGCTCCGGTACAGCCACGCCCGGCATCTGTTTTCTGACAATCTCCCGCTCCGCCGGATTATCATCTACAAAAACCATGCTGTCCACTGCCAGATTCAGTTCCTTTGCTATCTGCGCCAGATTTTTATCTTTCGGCTCCCAATTCGCTTTTATCTGGATAAAATCATCCGCTTTCAACACGCCCGCCGGATGCTGCAATCCCGCCAGCGCGTTTTCATAATCGTTTTTCGAGTCAATATTAAGTAAAACGCCCAATTCCTGATATTCTTTCAGGTATTCCTGAAAGGCGCAGTATATCTGCCCCGCAGACGTTTCATGCCCTAATACCAGATTTTCCACGCCGTCATCCCCAACGACTCCGCCCCATAAGGTATTGTCCAAATCCAATACGAAGGCTTTCTTATTTTTCCCATACAGCGACTTAATTATTTTCGCCACACTGAACGCCAAATCCGGAATCGCCTGCACGCAAAGCGCATACTTATAGCTGTGCCAGTAAAACGGATTCGACCATTCTTCCAAACCGTAACGGGCAGAAAGATAATTGATATCATTGATATAAAAGTTTTCGTTTTCCTGCGCATATTCGTAAAATTTACAATTCAGCCTTGTGATGAAATTCACTTTTCCATGGATATCACTGGCATCTTTATTCCCCAACAGACGATAATAGGGGTATTCAAAATTATTCTGGATAACAATGCAATGATAGGTCTCTTCCAGATGCTTCCACATACCCGTATACTTATGGTATTCTTTCTCCAATAATTCCTGCACCGCTTCCGCCGTATCCGATACGGTTGGAAATCTCTCGATATTTTTAATAGACGTATGAACAAAAACAATATCCGGCGCAAATTCTTCCAACACGGGATTCGGAAACATCGCGTCCTGATAGTACTGGTTAAATTCCGATTCATAAAACTCCGGTTTAATACCGTAATTTAATAAAAAAAGTTCCAATACCAGCTTGATATCCCTTGTGGTAGAACCGCCCAGAACAGCAATTTTCTTATGCAGGCAGTTTTCGTCCAGATTCGCCAGTAATTCCTTGTTTATCGCTTTCTTGCGCTCATATATATAGGCGCTGTCATAAGGATACTCTAATTCCCTCATTTTCTGTTCTCCTTTGTTCCCATTCCTAATAAGCAATTACCTATTTTGACTCAATATAGTCAGATACTCGTCCACGTTCTTTTTTGTCACATACTGTCCGAAACCTTCTGTCAATAACGCCTCATCCACTTTCCCGCCGTTCATGACCGCAAGCATCAAGTCTCCCGTTTCCATGCGGTAATGGCTGATATCATGGAAATTTTCCACATGACAGGTAATGGAATTACTCCCGCAGAAACTATAATAATCCGTAATCTCCGCCAGTTCTCTTAAAAAATCCAGATATCCCCGCTCCCTGGCTTCTTCAAAGCGGACATAAAATTCCGGATTGATAAAAACAACCAGTTCAATCTGCCTCTCTTCACACAAGGTAACAATTTCCTCTATATCCGCTAAAGCCTCTTCCCCGTACCATGCAAAATAATTCGGCCACTCTTCCTGTCCTATCGCTTCTTCCGTTAAAGAAGTGTCCAGATAATAGTTACCGGTCGAATATAACCGCTCGCTAAAATCCTTTTCTTTCTCATGATAGGCACAGATTGTCTCCAAGGATAATAACGCCACGGACGGATTCAGATAATCCCGCAAAAAACTGACATCCGGCTCCCTGTTTCGGAATGGGCGTCTGATCAACTGGTCGTCATGCAGCGCGGGATCGACAAAACAAGTCACGTCATCTATGCCCAGATAGATTCTTTTGATGGAAACGCCCGCTTCTAAAAATGCCGTAATATTCTCGTAATGCTCTGCCGGAAGCCCTTCGGAATAATACATATTATAACATGTGCCGTCCGTTACTTTCGCCGCATCCAGAGAACCTACCCGCGAATTGCCAAAAATGAACATATTATATTTTTCCGGATGATGCAGCACATACTGCGTCTTTACATAATTTTTGTTGGGTTCTACCCCATTATCCCTTGCATTCTGCCAATGAAACACATTATAGGGGTCTATCCCTGCCGATATGCCTATCGCAAGACCCAAACACAGGACTCCCAATAAAACCAGTTTCCATGCTAATTTCCGCATTCAATTACCATGCCTTTCTCTTTTTCTGCAACTTGCAGCCATAAGGCAGCCTTTTTTCTTTTCTTAAAATCCGGCATAAATAAAGCTCTGCCCGGAACCGCCAAGCGACAGTAAAATCATGCCGCATACAAATAAATAACAACACCATCTGATGAGCGCATTTTGCTCTGCCAGCCGCTCAAAAATATCTATGCCACGGTTCTGCGTGTTTTCTACCATGACGAATACCAAAAACGCTATACATAACAAAATCAGGTTCACATAGCCCAAATCGCCTTTTATCTGACTGAATCCACGCTCCCCAAACTGCGTTACGCCGGATAGCAGCATATTAAACACCTGTCTCATATTTTCCGCCCTAAAGCAAACCAATCCAATACTGAATATGAAAAAAGTCCGCAGCCGTTGAAACGTAATCCAGCAAATATTTTCTGCGGGAATATGTAATTTCCTGACAATCCCCTGTAAAGATTTGCCGCACATATTGCCCAAGATAATAACAAACCAGAACCACAGCCCTTCTCCGACAATATATTTCCATCCGTTTCCGTGCCATATCCCCATAGCCAGCCATAGAATCAGCATACCGCAATAGGTCGGAATCCGTTTTCCCCATTTTTTACCAAAGCGTTTTCTGGAATGTTCCCCTAACTTTATCCAGACTTCCGACTTTAAAACCGGGTCCATAATATAATCTTTCAACCATGTTCCCAGCGTAATATGCCATCTCTGCCAAAATTCCTGAATCGTGCGGGAAAAGAAAGGATTCTTAAAGTTTTCCGGCAGATAGATTCCCATACATTCCGCCGTACCTAAAACCACATCCATACAACCGGAAAAATCGGCATATAATTGAATGGCAAAACAAAATATCCCCGCCCATATCAATAAAACATGATAGGATTCATAATGAGTGTAAACAGAATCTACAATCAATCCCAGCCTGTCGGCAATCACCATCTTTTTAAACAATCCCCATGCCATCCGCCTAAGTCCGTGCGTCACACGTCCATAATCAAACGTATGCGGTTCATATAAACTCTGCTGTATCTGCTTATAACGGCTGATGGGACCGGAAGTCATCTGCGGAAAATAACAGGCAAACAAAGCAAACTTTTTAAAATCCGTCTGCACAATCCCGACTTTCCAATAGCAGTCGAGCAGATATCCGGTAAGCTGCAAGGTATAATAGCTGATACCGAGAGACGCCGTCAGCCGGGTTGAGACGCCTAAAAGGTTATACTTTAATAACACCAGCATCCCGAAGTTTAGAATAAGCGCGCAGACTAAAATTCTTTTGCGCTTTTTTTCCACAGTTGCTTTCCCTATCATAACCGCCGCATAATAAACGCTGACGATTGATATAATCAGGTAAATAATCGTATAAGGCTTTGCCGACAAACAGTAAAACCCCACGCTGGCAATCAAAAGATACACGGACTGCCATGCCGGCTTTATCAGATAATATCCCGTTAAGATGACCGCCAGAAAAGCCAGATAGGAAAATGAGGTAATCGATATCATGCTAACGCCTCCTTTTCCGAACGAAAACTATAACTTAACAAAAGCGGCAGCGATAGAAACAGCCCATAAGCATATCGAAATTCATTATACACAGGCGTTGCTAACAGTAATGTTGCCAAAAGCATGATGCAGGGAACATACGGCAGGATGCTTTTTTTATGATAAACCGCATAGGCAAGCGCAAAAACCATCAGCCATGTATTTAATCCCATGCTCCATACTTTATTGGCAAAATCTTCAAATTTTCTCAAATACTTATCCATCGCCAGACTATTATCATAGGTAAAAAACTTCCTCTCCGTCTCCACGCCAAACGGATTCTCTACCATAAAATACTCCCCATATAAATATTGATAATCCTTTATTTTATATGCCCAATATCCCATGGTCTGCCTTACTTCCGCCACTACATACTGTAACGGATTGCGCAGTCCCACACGCAGCCACAAGCCGAAATATTTCCCTTTATTTTCCGCTATCGCCTGCTGGTTTCCCTCTTCGCGGATAAAGGCTTTGACAATATCAAACAAATACGGATTATAATATTCCCCTACCTTATCTATGGGAACGACCCGTTCTATCATCTCTATTTCTTCCCCGGCCAGTGTTCCGCCCTTTAAATAAGCGCATAAAATATGCTGCGTCGGCATCGTCAGCCCCTCTATCGTATCCGGCTGCTCCACCTGCAGCGCACTTAACATTGGGCCATGATAAATCAAGTAACATACTAACGCCAGCGCAATACAAACATACCGTTTCACCACCGACATTCTCTGCGGATTTCCTCTTGCAAAACGCTTCTGAAAAACATCCGTCAAAAGCAATGCCAGCGCCGTTCCAAGGAAAATAAAAACGCCGTTGCTTCGCAAAACGCAAATGAAAAATCCCATGATAAAATAAGCGGAATATTCGGCCATTCCGCTTTTGCGGCCGATTTCATCCGCCTGTTCCATTTGTTCTATTATCAGCCATGTAAACAAAAGAAACAGCGCGGAAAAGAGTTCATCTTTTCCTATGTAAATCGTCATCATGCCATTGACAGGAAGCGCCGCGTAAAACAAAAATGCCGCAACAAGCCATATCAGGCGCGTTCCCTTTTGATAAAACTGATATAAAATAAAGGCATAAACAAGTGACATCATAACAACCTGCCAAAACGTATAAAAGGCAATGGCCGCCGTATAAGTTCCAAACAAACGGTAACCAATCATAAAGAAAAATTTGATTATCAGCGTATGAAAATAAGGGTGATGATTGGACGCGGGCGAAAGACCGAGTATCTGTTCTATCTGCCATACCGAATCATTACTGAGCCACGTCGGAAAATACATCAGAAAATAAGGCAGGTAACAAACCAGGCAAATCAGAACAAAAATCAAAAAAACGTACCATTTTCCCTCACGCCTTTGTTGTTCCTTGCGTTTTGATAAAAATGGGATTTTGTCCATGATAACGTTTCTGTTGGATAAAAGAAAGCACAGGCAAAATAATACCACATAACTGACAAGCAGACAGCATAATATTCTCCCTGCATTATGCAGCGCACTAAGTCCGGACGCTTTCTCCAGATTGCCAAAAATAATAAAACAAGTATAGATAACGGCAAAGGGAATCATAACACAAAACTGACGTTTTGACGGTATTTTAATGTTATCTTCATTTGGTATCTTTATCAATTTCTCAGTCTCCCTTTGTCATGCCAATATCTCAGTCCTCTGCCCAGGCACGTATTTTTTCCACATAAGCCTGCGTTGTATAGTCGCCGGCGCGTTTTTTGGCCATTTCCCGGTAATGCTCCATCTGTTTTTCATCTTCTAACAGCGTCACAATTCGTTTGGCAAGGACTGTTTCTTCTTCTGTAATATTGGCCGGGTTAAAGTCCGCCTCCGGACTCATATTTGGTATCAGAATGCCATAATCGTTTCCCAGAATCTCTTTCGGGCCCGTCATACAATCTGTTGCAATGGCCGGCACTCCTAACGCCATCGCTTCCACCAGCGCGTTCGGAAAGCCCTCATAATAAGAGGTCAATACATATAAAGAACTTTTCCTTAAATAGGGATAGGGATTTTTCTGTAAGCCCGTAAAACAGACCGCCTCCTCTATGCCCAGCTCTTTTACCAGCTTTTTATACTGCGCATATTCGCCCTGCCCGATAATCATCAGTTTCGTGTCCGGCAGTTTTTTATGCACCAGTGAAAAACTTTTAATCAGATGCCAGAAGCCTTTTACAACGTCTTCCCTGCCCATGGATACAAGGATACGCCCCTGTGTCCACGGCAGTTTCGGCGTTTCGCTAAGTGACAAAGCTTCCACTTTTTGTATATCAAACGGATTAGGTAACGCCACCGCACTTTTACAATGGTATTTTTCCTGTATTTCCTGACAGATAGCCTCCGAACAGCAGATGACCCTGTCCGCGCATCGGCAGAACAACTTTATCTGCCTTGGGTTTCCCATGTCCATATAACTTCGGACGCCGAACCATTTTTCGTCTTTTCCCAAAGAGGCGATGTTTGCCAGATTGGCTGTCGGTCCAAAACTATAGCTAAGAGTGATTTCTTCCTTTTTTTTGAGTTCCCGTAATTTCCGGCCTCTCTTCCATATATTCCATATTTTAGCCAGCTTTCCCTCCCTGCTTGGAAGCTGCAAATCCGTTACCGTTATGCCCGTAACGTCATAGGCGATATCGCTTTTATCAAAAATCGCAATCTGCACCTGATAATACGGCTGCAGCAGCCTTGCCGTCTCCACGCATACTTTTTCAAAACCGCCCTGATGCAGCATCGGAACAATTAACAGCAGCTTTTTCATGACAGTATATCTCCCGGTTTTAATACGATTTCGCATTCGTAGCGGTCAATCAATAAAGAGCCGTCCACGCATCTTACAATCGGCTTATCGTCAAATACGTCAATGACCTCGCCGGGCGCATATGCCGAAAAGTCTATCATCTCATCAAACGGATGCGCCTCCCATATTATAACTTTTTCTTCCCCACACATGGCAAAAGCGCCGGGGAAAGGCGCCGCCACGCCGCGGATAAGGTTATAAATTTCCCGTGTCCTCGCATGGAAATCAATTTTCCCATCCACCGCGGTACGTTTGTTATACCAGGAATCAAAATCTTTCGATTCGGTACGGATGGTAATATTTCCCTCTTGATACGCCGCCAAGAGTTTCCGTATCAAATTTTTAGAGCAAATCATATTTTTATACTGCGCCGTCCTGATATCGTCGTGCGGCGTAATGGAAAACATCTCTGTGGCAAACACATTCGGGCTGTCCGCTTTTTCGTCATAGCGAAACAGATTCAGATTAAATCTGGTATCGCCTAAAATAATCGACCAGTTTAGGGGAGAACGCCCCCTGCCGAAAGGCAGATAGCCGCAGTTGCCATGAAAACCATATATGCCGTACGCAAAACGCTCCAATACGGACGACGGAATAATTCTCTGCCATCCCATAGAGATACCAATATCAAACGTATTTTCCCGTAAAAATTTCTGTGTCTTTTCATCGGTCAGAAAATAACTGTCCGCCTCATGCACGGGAATCCCATACTTTTCCGTTAAAACGGATAAGCCTTTATATCCTGCTACCTGATTCTTTTTCGTCACTTCCGGACTGATGGTAATAACCAAATCTACAGGACAGATTGTGTTATGAATAAACTCTACAATATTTTCTGACGTATCTTTTACGCCAAATACAATTACGCGGTATTTCATTTAACCCTCCATTCTTACTCAACCTGCGGGTTTGGACAACGCTATAAGCGAATAGCTACTTTTCCGCTAAATAATGCTCGTATAAATAGTCCTGCATATTCACATATTCCTGCACCCGCCCATAATTATCCAAAACAGCGGACAATCTCTCTTCATACGCTTCTTTCGTACACTGCAAAAGCGTCTGCGCGGCGTGTTCCAAATCCATATCCGGCAGAAAGATAATGCCGTCCGGATTAAAAAACTGTGAAATTTTACGCGCCCCCAAATAGACGGGAATGGTCTGCGCCGCAAAGCAGCTTGTCAGACGTTCGGAAAAATAGTAATCGGAAATATCGTTTTCTATCACGATAGAAAAACGAAAATCATCCAGGCATTCATCAATGCTTTTCACATATGCGCCGCCGTCAAACTTTCCGAATGTGTGCGCCAGATTCTCTTTTTTACATTTTCTGGCAAGTTCCAAGCGGAACTGGTGCAGCGGACACATGACTTTGCCGGAGCAAAGAATCGAGATATCTTTCGTCTTATGAAGATGCAGATTCTCTTTCATCTCCTGATTCCAGATGCCTGCCGCAATTGGATAAAATCTGGCGTTTTCCACTTCGTTTAATATTTTCTCATCATATGTAAACACATATCGAAACTCTTTTTCCAATCCCTTATGCTTATGGAAGATTTCGTACTCTTTCGGCACGATAATTCTTGATTCCGTCAACATGCCGTATTTAACGGACGGCTGCCCTAACGTATGCAGCATCGCCTCCGAACCGTAAAAATGAACGTCAAGTCCGTAATTATATCTATCCCAGAAAAAATACTTTCCTTCATGTCCATAGGGCGCATGTTGGCTGTGCCTGTTACGGATAAAATAAGTTTCCAACAGGCTGCCCTCTGCATTATATATCTTTGGCATTGTGCCGTCTATATGATATTCCCTGCCAAATTGCAGCCGGTATCCTCCGATTTTTAATTCCATACTATAAATTTTCCTTATACCATTCTATCGCCAGTGCAATTCCTTTTTTAAAGTCATATTCCGGCTCATAACCCAGCAGTTCTCTCGCCTTGGTAATATCCGCGTTGGAATCTCTGACGTCGCCCTTTCTTGCCGGTCCGAAATTCGGCTCCACCTCTTTGCCCAATGCTTCACACAAATCATAATAAATATCGATAAGAAATTCTCTTCCTCCCGCGCCGATATTAAACGCCTGTCCTGCCGCCTCACTTGATGCCAGACACGCCCGTATATTTGCCTCAATGACATTGTCTATATAAGTAAAGTCTCTGGACTGTCTTCCGTCGCCGTTGATAGTCGGCACTTCACCATGTAAAAGCTGCCTGATAAACTTAGGGATTACGGCCGCATACATACCGTTCGGGTCCTGACGGCGTCCGAATACGTTAAAGTAACGCAGCCCGTAAGTATCCAGGCCATACAACTCTTTATAAAGCCTGCCGTATTCCTCGTCCACTTTTTTCGTCAGCGCATAAGGGGAAATGACATTGCCCTCCTGCCCCTCTTTTTTCGGTAACACCGGATGGTCGCCGTATACGGAGGAACTCGACGCATAGACAAATTTTTTCACGCCGTTTTGCCTGGAAGCCTCCATCATATTCAGCGTTCCTCTGATATTGATTTCCTCGTATAAAAGAGGCATCTCAATACTGCGCGGCACGCTTCCCCACGCCGCCTGGTTCATAACGTATGTAACGCCTTTTGTCGCCTCCATACAGGTGTCCAAATCGCGGATATCGCCTTTTATAAAAGTAAAATTATCCTTTTTCGTCAACGGTTCAATATTTTCATATTTTCCGGTGGAAAGATTATCCAGACAGCGTACCGTATAGCCGCGCTCCACCAACGCCTCGCATAGATTGGAACCGATAAAACCGGCTCCGCCGCCTACCAGAAAAATACTGTCTTTATCAAATGTAATACCCTGCATACTCATTTTAATCGTACTCCTTATTTCTATTGCCGTCGCTATTGCTATTAATGATTATATACTTTTTTTGATGGATATACAACTTTTAAAGCCTTTCTTTCACGGAAATCAATTTTCAGTCAGCGTTTAGTCATAGAACTGTCAGGGCAGAGATGAATCCCTTGTCGGTACGCTTTCGCTTCGTGAAAAACATAGCGGCAGTAAATTCGTGAAAAACCTCATTAACTGCCGATGTTTTTCAAGAACCTTCGCGGGATTCATCTCTGCCCTGACGTTTCAATAGTAAATTCTAGCTGAAAATTAATTTCCATGCTTTTCTTTCCATACTTTCCTAGTATAACATAGATTTGAAATATAGCAAAAAGTATGGTACTATCTAAAATCATATACTAACAGGGAGTCTAAAAATATAGCATGGCACTATTAGACAAATATCGGGAATTTCTTGTGGATAATACCCGTCCGGAATTTCAAACAACGCATCTTACCCTTAACGCAGAAGGATGGAAACTTCTTATCAGGGAAAATCTTACCCCCTTAATAGAAGAAAAACTGCATATGCGGCAGATTAGCGATTATATTTGGGCAAATGAATATGAGGATGGCAAGAGAAAAGTCCTTTCTTTTTTCTTTCCCTCTAGTGATATAGCCGCTACTTTCAAATGGGGATGGAATTTTGATTTCGTACCGAAATATTCCGGTGGGAAAATAACTTGGGCAAAAACAGATAAATCTATTTATACACATATTTTTGAAGTTTATCCGGAAAGTTATCAGGGTACAAAAGATAAAATAACGATGGCGCGCCATAATATTGACATAAAAGGACTTGAAAGAAGATTAGACGAGCGTATAAGCCATCATAAATATGTTTTTTCCCATTTGCTTCCTTATATCACAGAATATTATGATTCCGTAGATTCTTATGCACAGATACTAAACCGCATTGAGCGTGATATGGAAAATAGTTACTATCGGCTTATTAACGGCGCGTGCAGCTATGTTACAAAAGCATTTATTGAGAAAAGAATGGGAATGCATGAAAAGGCATTGCAGGATTTTGAAGAATTAAGTTTCACCAGCGAAAAAGTCAGGGATGCTTATTTGAAAAAACTGTTGGCGTTGAAATAATCACTCTTTTTTCTCCTCACCAAAAACATCTTCATAAGACACATATCCAGATTCCGAAGTAGCAACACGCCTTGCTTCCTCTAACATTTTCTCTACTGCCGGACGCACTTGACTCTGTGTCTGTTTAAAATGTTGAAGCAACACCTGCCTCCACTCTACGGCAAGCAGAAAGAGCGCCATATAAAACAGTGAGAATCCATATATCATATACCTTGATAAACACATAATCGTCAAAGAGGTTGCGCATACATTTGCCGCGATAAAAAGTAACGCCAATCCCATGACATATACCGCGGGGCTTTTTCTATTTTTATAAAATACGGCAATGAAAAGCGCAAACGCCGCCAGATAAATCATAAATGCCAGCGGATTAATCCACTTATGCACGACCGCAATGCTTCTGATGAACCCGTTCCGGCATAGCAGCAGATAATCATAAAACCATTGCCCAAAGCATACCGGTAACAGTTTTCGTAACATCCTCCCCGCCATATCATCCGACATGCTGCTCTGCATATAATAATCCACCTTACCCAGCTTAAAATAATACGCAGTCATATCCGCCTCCAATATCTGAAATTTCAACATATCGTGAGACTCTTCCAAATGCGCCGCGCGTTCATTCCATGTCTTTCCTGCATATTTATAATTTAATGAAAGCGCGTCCGCCTCTTCATAGAATTTATCAAAAAAAGCTCTTTCCAGACTACCCTCCCTAAAGACCTCTCCGTCCTCCTTATCACAGGCATATATGACGTTTGTCAGCGTATTGAGCTGCCCATAGGTATTACCCATAAAATACCCCGTAACGCCGTAATTATAAACATGCACAGACAGAGTCCGCAATCCGAATGCACAGATAACTGCCAAAACCGGTATCATCAGCTTTCTATACTGTTTCCTGACAATCATTTTGACCGCTGCCGCCACCATCCAGAGTAGAATGGCAGCCATCATCTGTCCCCTCGTCATGGATAAGAGCCAGGCAAAGATAAGACTGTAGACCATATTCTTTTTTTGGTCTTCCAAAATCATCCGCAGCGTAAACAAAATAAAAAACTGAAAAAGCGGAATGCAGAGCGCTTCGCTCATCACGGAATTTTCCACAAAAATCCCCAGCGCCGAAACATAGCGCGTCACAAGGTGCGGCATTAATTCCAACACTAAAAGAACTATTTCTTCGATTCTATTTAAAGAAAACTTTTTTCGCAGATATTCTATCAGGAAAAAAATACTAAAAGCCGTCAAAAGATTCTGTGCGGCTGCCGCCAGAACCAGTCCGCCGCTTTCTTTTCCTATCATCCTGAAAAAAGCAAGAAACAGCGGATATAAAGGCTCTCTGTGAATATGCATGGTAATATACTGTTCGGAATCGTTATAGACGCCGACTCCGTACATAGCAAACATCCCCAGAAAGAAAGCCAGTAACACTATTAAGATGCCAAACGATTTTTTACGTTCATTAATCACTTATGATAATCTCCCATATAGATAAAACTGCTCATACCACTTTGCCTGCGCTTTTACGTCAAATCCGGCCGCGGCAATCTGTTCATATCTGCTTTTTCTTTCATAGCTATCGTGGCTCAATACATACTGCGCCCATTTTTCCGGCGCTTCTTCAATGCTGTACGCCGTCACTAAATCCGTTATCTTCACTTCCCCGGCAATCGTATCTGAGATAAGACAGTGAAGCCCCGCGCTCTGCGCCTCCACCACCGTTCCGGGAAGCCCCTCAAACCGTGATGGGAACAGGAAAAAATCCATAGCCTGATAATATTTCCACACCTCGCCCCGATTGCCCGCGAAAATTACATTATCTGCAATATCAAGCGCGGCGGCTCTTTCTTTCATCTCCTCCATGCGCTCTCCTTCCCCTAACAAAAGCAGCACAGCGTCTTTTCTCTGCTCTACTATCTTTTGGAAAACGGACAGCAGATATTCATGATTTTTGGCATAATGAAATCTTCCCACATGCCCGATGACAAATTTATCTTCTAAAGAAAATTCCTTGCGCACACAGCTCCGCACTTCTTCGTCATAAGTAAAAAGCTTCGCGTCAATCGCATTTGGCACGATAACGACTTTTCCGCTTTGGGCATTTTTCCTGCCAAACACCGCCTCCGCCGCGGACATGGAACAGGCAAACATATAATCGCATTTTTTAGGCAGCGTACTCCGGAGAATACGGGTAGCTGTTCCCTTAATACCCTTATCGACCCCCGCGCTTCTTGCGTGTGCCACCGTCACCGACACGCCGTATTTTTTCGCAATCGGCAGATAGATGGACGCCGTGCTGGTCATGTGTCCACATACAACTGCATACTCCTGATGTGTGCTGAAAAACTCCCGCAGCGCTTTCCGGTAAGCCGCTATATTATATAATTTAAAACGGGGAACACGGTACACCCGTCCTCCCAGCATTTCTATCTCTTCTTCATAATATCCTTTTTTCGTCTGATGGATTAAAAAATCAAACTGCACTTTTTCTCTGTCAATATGGCGGTATACATCCATAATACGGCTCTCCGCGCCGCCAAGTCCGACGCCGCCAAGGACGTGCAGTATGCGTATCGGTTCTGTCATAATCCTCTCCCGTTTCCTATCATCAGGAATTTACCTGTCATGGCGTTTTGTCTTTTAGCTTTTTATATTAACCAGCGTACATTTCACCTTAGCCAGCAGATATTCTCCCATTCTGCCGAATATATTCCTTTTTACGGGTTCTATTTCCAGATATTCCGAATAGGAAATCATATGCTTTCCATAGTCCGCAAAAATCCGCTCATACCGCTTCTTATCCTCTTCGGTAACGGTATTCGCATGGATTACCATGGTCGTTACGCCGCTTTTTGCTTTCAGGCTCCCGGCAAAACGAAAGGAAATCGGATAGAACGTAAGCCCGTATTCCTGATAAGGCTTTTTTCCGAAACCGTCGGTTATTTTTGTAAAGCCAAGCTCTCGTAACGTTCTTAATGTATTCTTATCATAGGAATGCGCTGGCGCCATAAAGATATCCGTTTCAATTCCCTGTTCTCTTAACTTCTCTTTTCCATAGGCAAGCATCTCTTTTTGCTTTTCATAGGGAACGCCCGCAAACTCTGAATACGCATTCAAAGGAAAAAGACCACCGCACTTTGTTGTATAAACATGGTAACAGCCGTGCATGGCAAGGCAGTATCCCTCTTTTTGCAGCGTCCGCATATATTCATAAAAATCTCCATGCGCCTTTTCACATCGCAATTTGGAATCCCTGTTGTCCGGCACAATACCGAGTAACGGCGCAATCCCTGCTTTCTGGAACAACTGTCTGAAAAACAAAAAATTTTCCCAGTTCATATCCGGCGTAATATCATCCATCCGAACCGCAATTTTCATACTCATTCTATTTGTCTCCAATCCCGCAGGCGGCTTTTACGCTCTACAGTCTCCAATATTGATAATCGGATGTCGTATATTCCTCTTTATCCAATATGCCTTTGATATCCACCAGTACTTTCTTTGCGTTTTCTTTCTTATAAAAATCACTGATTGCCGCCTTATTTAACTTCTTAAATTCATCATGGGCAACCGCAATCACAACGGCATCCATATTTTTTACGTCGCTTAGTGAACCGAATGTAATACCATATAAGCGGTTTGCCTCGTCCGCGTCCGCCGCCGGGTCTATCACAAGCGGACGAATGCCATATTCGCCCAATTCATTGTAAATATCAATAACTTTCGTATTTCTGGTATCCGGGCAGTTTTCCTTAAATGTAAAACCTAAAATCGCCACTTTCGCTGTCTTTACCGGAATATCCGCCTTAATCAGATTCTTGACAAGACTTTCCGCCACATATTTACCCATCTCGTCATTGATACGTCTGCCCGATAAAATAATTCTGGAATGATATCCCAGTTCATCAGATTTATAGGTCAGATAATACGGGTCTACGCCGATACAATGACCGCCGACAAGTCCCGGCCTAAAGGGAAGAAAATTCCATTTCGTTCCCGCCGCATTTAAAACCGCCTGCGTATCAATGTCCATCTTGTGGAAAATAATGGAAAGTTCATTCATAAAAGCAATATTGATATCTCTCTGGCTGTTCTCGATAACTTTTGCCGCTTCCGCCACCTTGATGGATTCCGCACGGTAAACGCCCGCATCCACTACCAGTTCATATATTTTCGCCACCGTATCCAATGTTTCCGCATCCATACCCGATACAATCTTGGTAATGGTCTCTAAACGATGCACCTTATCACCCGGATTGATACGCTCCGGCGAATAGCCGATTTTAAAATCAACGCCGCACTTTAACCCGGATTCTTTCTCCAAAATCGGCACACAGATATCCTCCGTAACGCCCGGATATACCGTTGACTCATACACGACAACGGAGCCTTTCGTCAGATTCTGCCCTAAGATGCGGCTTGCTCCCTCCACCGGCGACAAATCCGGCGTATGGTCGCTTTTTACCGGCGTCGGAACCGCCACAATATGAAACTTCGCCTCTTTTAATTTAGAAGCGTCGGCGGTAAACTCTACGGTAGTATTTTTTATCACTTCATTGCCGACCTCATTCGTCGGGTCGATGCCTTTTTTATACAATCCGATTTTGGCTTCATTTAAATCGAATCCCACTACTTTAATCTTTTTGGCAAACGCTACCGCTATCGGCATTCCGACATAGCCAAGCCCTACCAGTGAAATTTTTTCTTCGCCTTTTACTATCTTTTCATATAAGTCCATTTTATCTCCCGCTCCTTTTGTGATATTCTTTTTTCTCTTATTTATCATCAAGAATACGATGCACTTCATCCATATATGCCGCTGTTACCAGCTTTCTGTCAAATTCCCGCTCCATTTTCTGTCTGGCGGCGCGCCCCATTTCGGCACGTTCTTCATAAGACAGGGCAAGGAACTTCTTCATTGCCAAAACCAGTTCTTCCGTATTACCGGGAGTAAATCCAAAACCTGTCCTGCCCTCTTCAAACGCCTCCATACAGCCGCTGATATTCGACGCAATCGCAGGTCTTCCCGTCGCCGCCGCTTCAATTAAGGCATTGGACATTCCCTCGTGGAAAGAAGCTACCACAACCGCGCTTGCATCCGCCAGATAGGAATGAACCTCCGTATGAAAGCCAAGCTGGCGGATAACGCCTTCTTTTTCCAGCTCTTCCAGCGTTTCCTGATAGTCCTCGTCACAATACCCCAGAATATCGAAAAACACGGTATCGCTATGTAACTGTTTCGCCGCGCCTAAAAACTCCAGAATCCCGCGCTCTTTCATGACGCGCCCCACAAAGAGGAAATGCGTCTCCTCCCTCTTAGGATATTCTTCATAAACGTGATGCTTTAAGCTGACGCCGGAACCCATAACCAATCTGTCGAAACGTCCAACAATGCCAAACTTTTTAAAAATATTTCTGTTTTCTGCATTCTGAAAAAAAACACAGGCTGCTTTCTTCATCCCGGCGCGGTACATATGAATAATCAACTGTAAAAAAAGTCCTTTTTTGTCAAACGCGCCGCCGAGTCCTGTAATCGTCGTAATATAGGGAATTTTCATTCTTCCGGCGCAAAAACCGCCGTAAATATTCGGTTTAATGGTATAGGTAATAACCAAATCCGGCTGTAATTCTTTCATCATGTTATGATAAGCCTGATACAGTTTCAAATCTTCTATCGGATTGATGCCCCGACGGTTAATCGGGGTATGAATCACCTGACAGCCTTCTTCCAGCAATTCCTTTATTTTCACATCATCCGGCGCACTGACGAAAACCTCGTTATCCTTTAAAAGCGCCTCTACAAATTCATTCCGAAAATCGTAGAGTCCGCCGGAAGAATTAATTAAAATCAATACTCTGCTCATTGCTGCAACCATGCCTCTTTCTTCGTCTGCATTACGGAACAATCCGCACGCCGTTCATGTCCTCTATCGCAATCTCATTATACTTCATCATACAGATATATTCCATATAATTTCCAATAGTCTTTTCATTCTCCCTGCCCGCCAGGTTATTAAGAACCTGTTTCGGCATATTGACGCCGCAGGCATAAGCATGTGGATAGCCGCCTCCAAACCGGGGATTGACCTCCGAAAGATAATAAGCCCCGCCGATATCAAAAATATCAATATCTATCATCCCGCGGAAGCCGCACTTTTCCACAAAATTCTCTAACATGGCAAATAGTTTTTCATCTTTAAACGATACCGACTTATCCGTTTCTCCGGCGCGCATCTTGATTTTCTTTTTGACAAAGATGGAGGTGCATTTTCCCGATATCATATCGATATAGACGTCCGCGCCGTATTCCTGCCCATCCATATATTCCTGAATCATCAAATCGTCATAGAGGGTAAATAAAAGCTCTATCTCTTCTTTGCTGTTTACTTTATTGATATTGATGCTGGCGCTTCCCTTTACCGGCTTTACAAAAACGGGATAGGATATCTCTCCTCTTTCCACCGCCTGATAAAATTTCTCTTTCTCTACATAACATTTTCCGGTTGGAATCTGCATCCTACACAGCATCTGATACATCTTATATTTATCGAAACAGGTCTCCACCAAATCATAGGGCGAAATAATCGGCGTTGCTCCAATTTCCAAAAACCTGTCTTTTTCTTTCGCTAACATACTCAGTTCCGGGTCTATCAGGGAAAAAACGCCGTCTATCTTTTCTTTCCTGCAGATATCCAGAATATGCTCCAAATACCCCGGCGCCGTAATGCGTGGAACGAGATAGAATTTGTCTGCGTCATAAACCGCAGGCGCTAAGTTACTACAGTCCGTCGCGACTACTTTACCGTCTGCTCCCAATTCTTTCTTAAAATACTGCACGATTTTATTTCTGGTTCCCGCGCTCAATATCAAAATATTCATTGAAACACCAGCCTTTCTGCTTTTTGCCCCATAAACTCTTGCACACAATATCACGATTCTGCCAGCTTATCAAAAAAGAGAGGTCCGCCGCCCGTATGAATGAAAAGAATTTTCTTATTTTTGATATTTTGGCCGTTTATATAAGCAAGCATACCGCAAAATGCTTTCCCGACATAGGTTGTGTCCATCGGAATACCCTCGCGGCTCATTACAAAGGCAATCGTCTCTTCCACCTTCGGCGTATAGTTACCATATCCCCCGCACCGATAAGCATCCGTGAAGATAAGCGCATCCTCCGTATAAAGCGTTTCAAACTGCTTTCCTAAATATTCTTTTATGCTGTCTTTCACAACAGACCTGCCTCGTTCTTCTTCTCTGGCAATGCTGATTCCCACAATTTTTCTTTTCTTATCGCCCGCAAGCAGTTTGCCGCACACAAGCCCCGCCTGCGTCGCACCCGTTCCGGAGGCATGGAAAATATAGTCAAAATAAGTATGGCATTCTTTTTCATAGGCTTCTATTTCCCGATACGCTTTTACATAGGCCTCCGTTCCCGGATTGCCATGTCCGCCGCCCGTGATAAAATAGGGGTGTTTTCCCTGTTTTCTATAACTTTCTTTTCTGTTTTCTATTGTCTCCGCGACCTTAGTGACCGGACAGGTCTCAATCACCGCGCCAAAATTCTGCACCAATCGGGTATTGTTTAATAATGTCCTGTTTTCCTCCGGTGAAATAATATGACAGGCAAGCCCCATAGCCGCCGCCATATTCGCAATAATGCGGCAGTGATTGGAACTGTTGCTGCCGTACGTCATAATGACATCCATGTCACTTTTTTGGATCTCTCTGTAAAACTCCGCCGCTTTTCTTGCTTTATTGCCACCAAAACTAAAAGGAATGCTGTCGTCTCTTTTCATAAAAAACAGATTATCCCCATAGCTGTCCGACAATTCCTGTATGCAGGTTTTTTCCAGTTCTTTTTCAAATAAAGGTATCTGCCTCATTCTGACGCCTCTGCGCTTTCCTGACCCTGTTTCTTTTTACGGTAAATATCAAAATCCTCTACCGTCTGTTCCGCGCCGGATAACGTTCCTGAACGCTTTAACACTTTGCCGACCGTCATCATAATAATTTTCATATCCATTACAAAACTGCAATGATTGACATACTCCAAATCATAAGAAAACCTGTCCTCCCAGCCTAACGCGTTGCGCCCGTTTACCTGTGCCAGCCCCGTAAGTCCCGGCCTGACGTCATGTCTGTGTCTTTCGTTTTCCGTATACCACGGCAGATAACGCACCAATAAAGGACGCGGACCGATAATACTCATATCCCCTTTTAAAATATTAAACAGCTCCGGTAACTCGTCAAGGCTTGTCGAACGGAGCAGCTTTCCAAATTTGGTAAGTCTTACCTCATCAGGTAACAATTCCCCGTTTTCATCCCTTTTATCCGTCATGGTGCGGAATTTACAGAGCGTAAAAATTTTCTCGTCTTTACCCGGACGTTCCTGTTTAAATAAAACGGGGCTTCCCAGCTTCACCCTGACTAAAATATACAAAATAAGCAGAACCGGACTTAATACAATAATCGCTGTCAGCGAAAGAATGATATCCAGTATTCTTTTTATACATTTCGCATATATCATACAAATACCCTGCCTTTCGCTTCCTTTTTCAAACCACGGCGAGCGCCTACCTGCCAAAGCGCTTTCTTACAATCCCGATAATCAACTCCATATCTTCCGGCGTATTCTTAATATCGCTTGGCAGACATAAGCCTCTGGTAAAGATATCGCTGCCGACACTGCTGCCGTCCGCATTATGCGCCATAAAATCATAGTCCGCAAAAACAGGCTGTTCGTGCATTGGTTTCCAAATCGGTCTGGACTCTATATTTTCTTCTGCCAGCGCATCCATCACCATATCCGGCGTTACGCTGCATCCCTCTGAAATTGTGATACAGGATAACCAGTTGTTGGCGTCGCCGTCCGGATTTAACGGATTCATGGTAATCTCCGGGATATCGGCAAAAGCCTCTTTGTACTGCTTATAAATCGCTTGTTTGCGCGCCTTATGTTCCTCCAGATGGATAAGCTGTCCCCTGCCGATACCGGCGGTCACATTGCTCATCCGGTAATTATAGCCTATCTGCGAATGTTGGTAATGTCTCGCCGGGTCTCTTGCCTGTGTCGCCCAAAAGAGCGCTTTCTTAATCGCCTCTTCATCATCCGACACTAACATGCCGCCGCCGGAAGTCGTAATAATCTTATTGCCGTTAAAAGAATAAATACCGAACTTTCCGAAAGTTCCGGTATGTTTTCCCTTATAGGTACTGCTGAGAGATTCCGCCGCATCTTCAATAAACGGCACGTTATGTTTTTCACAAATCGCCTTCAGTTCGTCAATTTTAGCGGGCGTACCGTACAGATATGCACACAAAACGGCTTTCGGATTGGGATATTTTTCAAATGCTTTCTCTAAGGCCTGCGGCGACATATTCCAGGTATCGGGTTCCGCATCAATAAAAACAGGCGTTGCCTTTTCATAGACAATCGGATTACAGGTTGCGGAAAAAGTCAAATCCGATACGAATACGATATCCCCTTCTTTGATATTTAAAAGTTTTAACGCCAGATGGATAGCTGCCGTTCCCGAACTTAAACCCGTCGCATATCCCGCTTGCGTATAGTTTACTATTTCATTTTCAAACGCCGTTACATGCGGTCCAAGCGGCGCTATCCAGTTCGTGTCAAACGCCTCTTTGACAAATTCCCGTTCCTCCTCATGCGTCGTCGGCGACGATAAGTAAATTCTTTTTCTTTCCATAAAAAGTCCTCCTCTCAGCCATCTTCACCATCAAAGGTCTTTTCCATCTCCATAGTGGTATGTCGGCACAATTTTTTGAATCAAAGGTCTGATATCCGAACTTTCAATCACACATTCGTCCTTTAACTCTTTTAACTGCATGAAAAATTCCTGCTCGTCCAGTTCTATCGGCCTGCCGATATGAATCATCTTATTAGCGGTATCTTTCATGCCCTCCTCATCCATCAATAATTCCTCGTATAACTTTTCACCCGGACGAAGCCCCGTAAATTCTATTTTGATATCCTCGCCTACCCGGTAGCCGGACAGACGAATCAGATTTTGCGCTAAATCTAAAATTCTGACAGGTTCTCCCATATCCAGAACGAAAATCTCTCCGCCTTTGGCATAAGCGCCCGCCTGTAATACTAACGACACCGCTTCCGAAATCGTCATAAAATAGCGGATAATTTCCGGGTGCGTTACCGTTACCGGGCCGCCTTCCGCAATCTGCTTCTTAAAAAGCGGAATCACACTGCCGTTGCTGCCTAACACGTTGCCGAAACGCACCGCCACAAACTCCGTATTGTAATGCTTATTAAACGTCTGAATAATCATTTCGCAGATACGCTTGCTGGCGCCCATAATATTCGTCGGATTTACCGCCTTATCCGTCGATATCATCACAAAGCGTTTAACGTCGCTCATAGCCGCCGCCTGCGCCGTCTTAAAAGTACCGAATACGTTATTTTTAATCGCCTCCGTCGGGCTGTCCTCCATAAGCGGCACATGCTTATGCGCCGCCGCATGATAGACGATATCCGGGCGGTACTGTGAAAAAATCCAGTTCATACGGTTGGTATTGCGCACGGAAGCTATCAGTACGACCAAATCCAGTTCCGGGTGTTTTCCTTTTAATTCCTGCTGCACTTCATATACGCTGTTTTCATAGATATCAATAATAATCAACTGTTTCGGCTTATGCTGCGCAATCTGCCTGCAGAGTTCGCTGCCGATGGAACCGCCGCCGCCAGTGACAAGTACCTTTTTGCCCTGCACATATCCGAGAATGGAATCCATATCAACGCTGATAGGGTCCCTTCCCAGCAAATCCTCAACCTCGATATCGCGCAATTTGCTGACGCTGACCTCTCCGTTTACCAACTGGTACATACCCGGCAGGGAACGAAGTTTACAGTTTGTGTCCTTACAGATTTCCAGAATATTTCTAATTTCCGTTCTGGAGGCGGAGGGCATCGCCACAATAATCTCATCCACGCCGTAAACGTCCGCGCATTCCACAATTTTATCACGTCCGCCCGCAACTTTAATGCCCTGTATATATCTTCCCCATTTTCCCTTATCGTCATCAATGATACATTTAATCACCATCGTGGAAAAGTTGCTGTTGACAATCTCTTTAATAATCGCATTTGCCGCCTCTCCGGCGCCGATTACCATAACCGAAATCTGATTCTTTTTATTCTGCTGCTTATGCTTGAGGCTCCTGAAAAAACGATAGGAGAAACGGCTTGCAAACATACAGCTAATTAATAAAAACATATACAGGAAATGATAACTTTTCGGCACTGCCTGTCCTGACACTTTAAAAAACTGTATGCCGATACCGTTCGTAATCGTCGCAATCACACAGGAGACAACAATATTCTGCAATTCCGTCTCCCCGGCAAATGCCCACAGACTGCTGTATAAATGAAAGAAATAGAAGATAAGCAGCGTCAGCAAAATATTAATTGGCATAAAACGCTCAATCGGCTGTATGAAATGAGACGGTATCAGTTCCAGGTCAAGTTCATAACGGATTAAAATTGCCAGATAGCTTGCTATGATAACGCTGATAACATCATAAATGATAAGCGCGGTTCTTCTATAAAATAATTTTACATTAAACGGTTTTCGTTTCTTTTCCATATCTGTAATCATTCTCTTTTCTCAATCTGCATGTTTTACGGTCAATCGCGTATCGCTCAAAAGCGGCGATAACGATGCCAACAGACAAAACGCGGCCGGATAACACGGATGGAAAATCCATTCCGTCAGTCCTGCCGTTGCAAACAAAATCAAAAGCGCAAGCGGCAGCGCGGAACACGCCCTGTCATCTTTTCTCCTTTTATAATAAACCGCCGACTGCACGAACGTAGCAAAGCCAAATAAAATAAATATCATGCCAACCGGTATTCCATAATCGTGTATCGTCTGTAAATAAATATTATGGGCATGGATAATAAGCGTGCCGTCCGGCAGCGTAATACCCATATCCTCATGTCCCGTCATATTTCGGTTTTCCCAGTACAATTTAAAAATATCCAGACGGCCGTTTGTATATGCCTCGGCATCGCTTTCGGTCTGCTCTTCCGCCTCCTCTGCAGAAACCTCGCCTCCGGACAGTTCGGAAGATGCCACCAGCATTTTATCCGCCCGGGCATATTCCGCAGAAAAATATTCATTCTCTCTCTGTCTATCATCTTTCACAATTTTATATTGATTAATACATTTCTCTTCCGGAATGCCCAGCACTTTCATTTCAAACACATGCAAAAATCTCCGGACAGTCATATAATAATAGGAATCCAAATCCCTTCCGTGTATAATCTCGGACGGAAGCTCCTCGATTTCCATTGTCTTTGGCTGTGCCACGACTGCCGGGATGATACGCTGCGCCGTAAATACTGCCGGAAAACATACCGCTACGGAAACTATCATAGCCGCCGCCATCACAAGCAGCGATTTTATTTTATTGCGCATACCAAAACATACTACCGGAATGACAATAAGCGCCGTCACGCCCACCGCCAGATATCCGGTTCTGGATAACGTAAAAATAAGATATACGCCGGCAATTCCGAATACCGTCAATTCTTTCCAAACGGCGGAAAGCTTCTGCTGCCTGCGGTATGCGTCCAAAAGCTTTACCAGCGCGGCACAGACTGCCAGCGAAAGATATACCGCTGAAACCGTTACGGTATGGAACACGAACGGATAACGGTAATACCGGTAAAACATATATGGTCTGTGCAATAAACAATACCCCGTCATAACCAAAAAATGAAGCAGGATACCGTTGCATATATTTTGCAGCAGCCTGTCTTTTTTCTCCCAAATCGACATCCGCAGATAATAGAGGGTAAAAGCGCATACAAGATAAATCGGCCATCCCCTTGTATTTCTAAAAATAATAATCAGGGCAAAAAATATTGCTAAAATCGGCGTATACCAAACGCTTATGCTTCTTCCAAAACGTTTTTTAAACTGTCCGCGCACTAACGCCATAATCAGATTGAGAATGATAATGCCTGCCACTACGCCTGCCCATACCGTCAGTTTCAGAGCCTGCATGTCCTCTTCCGACTCTATCATCACCGCCTGATTTTGGTAATAAAAATATCCAACCACTGCCGCTATCGCGAGATAAATCAAATTGGCGATATGGAAAATTTCCTTACGCTTATATGTCATAATGACGGCAAGTCCGAAATAAATCAACATTTCACGGTAGGCAATCGTATGGTGTATTTCATACAGACCGTTTACATAGTGAACGCACGCCTGAAGGGCAAGCGCCAAAAACGCCGACTGTAAATAGTCCGTCCATCTGTCACGTAAAACGGACATTCCGACATCATGGCTTTTATGGTTTCTCGTATGACGGATGCCATAGAGCAAAATACCCGCCATAATGCAGATACCTGCGGCAAAAAATACATTATTTTCAGCATACTCCGAAAAGAGCTTACAGGGAAATACGGCAATAAGCGATACAAGCGCGGCGGCAAGCACTACCGGAGTCGCTGTCTTCTTCCAAAGCGTTTCCACGGTTAAAAGAGTGTTTCGCGCCATATGCTTTTTATAATATTTTCCGGCACAGGCAGTAATGGCAATTCCACACAGCACAAGGAGAGCATCACATATTAGTGTTCTGCCCTTTCTAAGCGGAATCTTATATTCATATTCCGTAATGATATTATGCTCTGTATCTTCTATATTTCCGTAATACAACGTTCCGTTGTAAATGGTTCCCGAAGTTTCCGTATCTTCATACGCCACATAAATATCCGAAACGCCCTGTATCACATAATAATAGGCTTCTCCGACTTTGGTTTCCTGATTCACCTGTACCGTGCAAAATCCCGGCATTTCTTTCATATCATCAGTAGAAATAACCTGCTGCATCAGTATATTTCTGGATGCATCATATAAAACAAAATTAAATTCTTCACCGGCGGATTCATTGAGCAGATATATTTTGATATTCTGCAGATAATCGTATTGGGCGACAAACATCTGCTCCACCACATAATCATTGGTAATCGCCTCTGACTGCATGGAAATCTGCCGGTTGCTCCCGGAGACTATCTTCTCCGGTACCAGACGAAGCGGCCACAATGTAAGGATAATACAGCATATTACAATCCATGTTACGCTGCAAACCGCCTGATATCTATTGATAATCTTATTCATTGTTTTTAACGCTTTCTATTCTTTTTTCTGTGTCAACATTGTATCATAACTGCATTTATTTTACAACTTGCCCAAATTTTTCCTCTTCCAGCATGACCGCGGCAAAAAGCGGCAGTCCGAACCAGAAAATCAAAACATACCTCGGCAGATACGTCGGGCCAAGCAAAACGGTCAGCCAGATAAGCAATACCAGTAAATACGGAATGAGGATATGATATTTTTTCCGATAAAACACATAGCTGAACACATAGGCAAAACACCAGAACATACCGCCCGGCGAATACAGCATGGAAAGAATCGGTATCTTTTCCTGCTCTATTTCCAGCGACAATCTTCTGTATGCCTCATCCAGCCACGGGATTTTACTGTCTCTGACGCCCGGCTGTTCCACTTCATAACCAAAATAGGAACTGTCCTGATAGGTAAAAGTAAACACCGTATTGCCCGCATAGACGTTGATTATCGTATCGGGATACCAGAATCCGTAGGAATTCATCAGCCATGCATTGATATAGGAAAGCGGTTTTTTTAAGCCGATTTTTACCCATAGCGACAAATATTTGGATTTATCGGCGGCATATGCCGCATTCTGAAAATGATACTTCACCGGGTCAGACAGTTTGGGATTATAAAGCGACAATGCTTCTTCCGACAGCACTTCATGCAGCGCGGCAGTCTCATCCGGCGAAAAAACCTCTTTATTAAATTTATAGGTTCTTGCAAGCTGCTGTATCGGCACGGTCAGTATCTCCTGATTTTCCGTATCCTGCGCATGCAGTGCAAAAGTAAGAGTTTCGTTTATCAAACAATAGGCTGCCAGCACACCGCATAACAGCACGCCCATTTTCTTCCTGTTCTTTTTATGATACAAAAGAAATACCGGAATCATTAACACAAACGCATAGATACCGTTTTTGCGAAATAGAAGCATCATAAGCGCAGTCAGGATAAAAAACGCCATGCTCGTTTTAGACGCAAAAAAGTCATCCGGCGAAATCCCCATTTCCAGTACGTTCACTAAAAGCAATAAGAGCGCGACCGTAAAAATTGTATCTTTTGCGGAACAGAGCGTAAACATAACGATCACCGGGAAAAATGCAAAATAGAGCAATGATAAAAAATGAATTGCCCTGGACACTTTCTTTTTTCTGAAATAGGAAAGCAGACAGGTAAAACCGCCTGCCACGATAACCATCTGCACAATCATATAGCAGGCGATGCCCAGATTATAGGAATCCGTTATCTTATGTACCGCGCAGATAATCCCGCCCAAAAGCAGTACATGTGTAAGCGGATGATGCGTGGTAAAGACTCTGGAGGCCACCTGTATGTATTCCTCCTGCGCATCATAGACGAAAAATCCCGGATAAACGGCTAACAACACGGGAAGCCAGCACAAAAGTAAAAAGAAAAAGGTAAGAATATTGGCATGCCTGACTGCGGCTGCGGGCGGAGAGGGTATCTTAATATAGGCCGCCAGCCGTTCTTTCCTCTCCTCCATATTGCCTAAAAAATTCCAGGACTTTCGTACCAGAATCGTAAAAAAACAAGTCAAAACGGGCAGGGAAACCCACAGTTTCCAGTCCTTAAAATCGACGTTTTCTTCCGCCTCCAGCCTGACGCCAAACAACATCGCCGCCGTAAACAGAAATGACAAAACACCGGCAATTTTCCACCCCCGCATATCGCGCAAATCAATGGTATGCAGGGATAAATCCATTGCATAAAGAGACAACAGCCACACAAACACGGAGAAAATACTGTTCGTAAATCCTAACGTATTCGCCTTTAGGTTTAAAATCTGCGGAATACACAAAGTGCCTGCCGTGGCAATGAAAAACGCTATGAAATTTAAGGTAAACCTGATTTTAAATTCATTCTCTTTCATCAATACTCTCTCTAATGACATACTGCGGGGAATTGTTTAACGATATATATATCCGCCCGATATATTCTCCGATAATGCCTAACATCAGCATCAGCATTCCGCCGATGAACATAACGGATGCCATCAGGGAGCTGAATCCGATAACTACATTGGGATTCACAAGTTTCTTAATAATCGTATATACGCCATACAAAAAGCCCGCCACGGAAGCCATCGCGCCTACCGCCGTAGCCACCCTGAGCGGCTTGATGCTAAACGCCGTAAAACCGTTAAACCAGAGTGCAAACAGTTTGCCTATCGTATAACCGGAGGCGCCGACCTCCCGCTCTCTGTGATGAACGTCCACGTTCGCAATCTTATCGGTCGCGCGAAGCACCAGGCCTATGACATACGGATAAGGATTGGCATAGCGTATCATTTCCTCTACGATAAATCTTTTTACCGCAAAATAACTGGAAACATATAAATTTTTCGGTTTTCCGAGCATGATTCTCGTCATCCATTCATTGACTTTACTGCCGAGATTCCGGAATGCGGAATGCTGCTTATGCTCATATTTGGCATACACCGCGTCATATCCTTCCTCTATTTTGGCAAGCAGCTTCCCGACCTCGTCCGCCGGCGTCTGTCCGTCGTCGTCCAGACAGACCGCCACATCACCGTGTACATAGTGGAATCCCGCCATCAAAGCCGCGTGCTGTCCGAAATTTTTTGCCAGATTCACGCCGCATATTTCTTTTCTGTCCGCACAAAGCCTGCGGATGACCTCAAACGTTTCATCCGGAGAATTATCGTTTACCAGAATGATTTCGTAGCGGTACTTTTGTAATTGTTCCATGGCCACGCTGATTTCGTCCACCACTTTTTCGATTGTCGCCGCGGAACGGTAACAGGGTATTACAAAACTGATTAATTGCTCCATATATCTGCCTCCTCCGGCGCCTTTGCATCTGCACTCTTTTTGACCACATAAAAAACCACTGTTCTGGAAATGCCGTCAATGATAATTTCTTCTTTCTTATTTTTCACTAACTGAAAACCCGCTCTTTCATAACTTGTCCGCGCCCCGGTATTATCCGCAAACACTCGTAAAAATACAAAAGCAAGCTGCATATCCGAAAAAGCGTAGGAAAGCGCAAGCCGCGCCGCCTGCGTTCCGTATCCTCTGCCGACGGCGTCATCTTCCCCGATAAAAATACCGTATTCGGCGCATTTTCTTCCTCTGTCAATATCCCGGAAATATACGCTGCCCACCGCACGCTCAGTCTCTTTTTCACAAATGATAAACTGCACCACATGTCCGGGTTCCACCTGTGTTTTTATCCAGTCCAAATGCCCCTGCCTCGTAAACAACCCCTGATAAATAAAATTATGGCGGACACGCGGATTATTCCGCCATGCTATGATATTGTCCGTATCGGAAATTTCCATTGGCCGCAAGTAAATGACATCCGTTTGTAACCGCATTTTTATTCCCCTTCCGCTACCCGAAAGACCTCATATCCGTCTCCAATCTGCGCTACCGGCGTTATACCGGCCGCAACGCCCTTTTCGGCATAATATGCCCGCAGCCAGTCCGTATCGTTATCCGGCGTTCCCGTATCCATAATAAAATAAACGTTATCGTTCATAAGCAGCGATTCTTCCATCGTCGTAATACCGAATTTATCTAATTTTTCCCGGTAAAGGGGACTCTTACACATCCAGCCGCCCATGATATCGTAATTCGCAAGTGAATTATCCACATCCGCAAACATTTTCTGGGAAAATCCCACCGTGGAATAGACGTCCTCAAAATAGAAATTGTCCGGATGATTTTTACAATACTGCGCAATCGCCGTCTGACTGCGGTTTGTTTCCTCTCTATTTTCCTGTTCCGTGAATACCTGTGTTACATGCTGCGGCAGATAGCAGGCGCATAACAGCATACAGAGCGACACAATAACAGGTGCGCTGTATTTTCTAAAGGAGATTCTTTTACAAAGCATTCCTGCCAGAAGCATCATTTCCACAAGATACAGGGAATGCGTGATGCGCTCCGGGTCGCGTCCTCTTATTAAGATAAACATCCAAAGGCCTGTCCTGACTATGCCGAGAAGAAACAGTTGTCCGAAAACGAACGCCCCTTTTTTATATGTTTTCTCTATACACACCGTATAAATGCCAAGAATAACAACACACAGATAACCGAACATAACCACCCTGTTATAGGGGGCGTCTGTTTCATGAATCGTACGGTAAATATAAAATCTGCACAGTTTCGGAATATCCGCAAAGTAATCTGTCTGACCCTCGGCGTATTCCGCTATTTTTGCAAGCGTCTCTTCGTCAATTTCTTCATCCAGCCCGAAATTATAATTGGCGAGAAGTTCCCGGCTTGCCTCGTTTAATCCGATAGATGCCAGATACTCTTTATGCTCTCCACTTGTGATGACGTCAAGATGATAGTCGTATACCTGTGTTCTTTTATCAAAAAAAGCAAGAAATTTTTGCCATTCACTGCTTCCGTACGCGGCAAAATCAATTACCCGGCTAAATAACATCCCGGCCAAAATACAGCCGAAAATAATGCCATATTGCAGATAATTTTCCTTTTGAAAAAATTTTTCTTCCTCCATCCAGCGAAACAGTCCTGCCAGACAGATAAACGGAAAAACAAGCAAAAGCATTTCCGTCCGAAGCTGATAGGCCAAAACCACTAATGCAATCGAAGGTATATTACAAATAATAAAGCGTTTGGCCGAAAGACCTTTCGGCGTTGTCATAAACCAAAAAACCGCGGATGCGGCAAGCATTGCACAGGTAAATGTATATTGCAGCGCCGTCATATGCGGCAGCATAACGCCCCATATAAATATGCTAAGAAACAGCATACATCCGGCTTTAGCCCGGCGGCTTTTACAAAATTGCAGCAGCCGTACGCCGATTAGATACAGGCTCCCTATCTGGCAAAGCAGTAAAAACAGTCCGTACCACGCAACGCTCCTGCACAACTTATAACATAAACTGATAAACGCCCCCAGAATATACAAAGTCTGCATATTATGACCGTCCGGCGTACCCGTATAGACGCCCGCCATAATATCTTTCATCATCACATCATCATTTAAATCATAATAGAAGTCAAAACATACGCCCAATACCGCTATATTGACTATGATAGTCAATATAGCTATGATGCAGTTCTCATATTTTTCCGGGAAACTGTGAGTTTTCATGAACTACATACCTTTCCATACCGCTTCCATCTTTTACGCCGATTGATAAAACGCTTTCACCTGCTCGGTGATATATTCCACCTCGTCCGCCGTCAGCGTATAGAACATCGGCAGTCTGAGAAGTCTCTCACTTTCTTTTGTCGTATACTTGTCCTCTCCGTGGAACCTGCCGAATTTTAATCCCGCCGGTGCGGAATGTAACGGAACATAATGGGAGGCCGGCAGTATCTTTTTTTCTTTCAAAAAAACGTCCAAACGGGTTCTCTCCTCAAGGTCTTTTGTTTTAATATAGAACATATGCGCATTATGCGTACAATGCTTAGGAATATAAGGCAGTTCGATTCTGCCCTCTTTCGCAAGCGGCGTCAGCAGCTCCTGATACTGGTTCCATCTGTCCATTCTCGCCCGTGTAATTTCATCCGCCAGTTCTAACTGCGCATACAGATAAGCGGCATTCATATCGCTCGGCAGATAAGAAGAGCCATAGTTCTGCCAGCGGTATTTATCGACCTGTCCTCTGAAATATTTACTGCGGTCGGTTCCTTTTTCACGATAAATCTCGGCATCTTCAATATACTTTTCATCACGAATAAGCAGCGCGCCGCCCTCACCCATACTGAAATTTTTCGTCTCATGGAAGCTGAAACAGCCGAACTCACCAAACGTGCCGAGCGCTTTTCCCTTATAGGACGCCATAATGCCCTGCGCCGCATCTTCAACAACCATCAACTGATGCCTCTTGGCAATATCCATAATCGCATCCATCTCACAGCCTACGCCCGCATAATGTACCGGCGCAATAACCTTCGTCCGCTCTGTAATTGCATCTTCAATCAACGCCTCATCTATGTTCATCGTATCCGGTCTGATATCCACAAACACTGCCGTTGCGCCACGCAGAACAAAAGCGTCCGCCGTGGAAACAAACGTATAGGAGGGAAGAATCACCTCGTCACCCTCTTTGATGTCAGCCAAAAGAGCCGCCAGCTCTGTTGCGTGCGTGCAGGAAGTAGTCAGCAGACACGCCGTCGTTTTCGTCTGTTTTTCAATCCACTCGTTACATTTTTTGGTAAAAATACCGTCGCCGCATATTTTCTGATTTTCAACAGCCTCTTTTATATAATCCATTTCTTTCCCCGTATAAGGGGGAACATTAAAGTTGATCATGTCATTTCTTTCCTTTCCCCGAAAACGCTCTTTCCATTTTATCACAAAATATGCCCACTGTGCAACGACGCGCTACTCATACACCGCATAACGCATATTGCAGAAAGTTTCCTCATAACCATAATCCTCTAAAAATTGCAGCAAAACCTGCAATTTTTCATCCTCGTCGTAAGCTTTTTCATCGACGCCGAACCACGCATATGCCTCCGCGTCCTCCCCTCTGTACGCGGCGATAGCGGACGCGGTGATAACGACAGGCCGCTCCTTTTGCATATTCTGCTCCACAGCCCGCATATCCTCCTCAAACTGCGTCATCCTATAGGAATCCAAATCCGGCCACGAAGTGGAAATTGCCGTCGGCATATCCAGAAAATAACTAAGCCCCGGAACTTCGCCGTATAAAATCACCTTTCTGCCCGCAAAATCCTGTTGTTTCGCATATGCTGTCAAATCGGTAAAAAGTTCCGCATTCTCTTTATTCGTATAAATGCCTTTTACTTTGGGGATGGCGGTAAGCAGGGTATCTCTTTTTTCTCCCCAGACGCCGTCCAGAAAAACAAACTGTGTATGAAACCCGATACTCTGGATAAAAAGCATCAGCCCCAATACCAGCGCCATACTTTTCCACGGAATATGCACTTCTTTTTTCCATGTCCGCAGAAAATACCCGAAGCAGATACAGAGCGTAAACGGCGCCGCCAGAAACAGATTATTAATGATTGGATAAAGTTTATTATTACCCCCAAGCGGCGTCAAAAATATCTGCAGTAAAACAAGCAGCGCTAAAACCTTATCCTCCATCCTGCGCTTTTTACTTACAAGAACAGCCGCGGCACAGCCAATCGTTACCAACAGAAACAAAACCGCCCATTGATACATACTGGTATAGGCGGCGTAATAACGGAAATCAAACATACCCCGTCCCCAGTAGAAACGTACCAGCACGCAGCATACCGCTATACACAGCAGAAAATAAACAGCCTTTCCTTTCTGCGGCGCCACTTTCTGCTTGATAAAATACAAAACATACATTCCGCCGATACAGACAAGCGCAAAAATAAGCCAGTATAATCCTTTCCCATATTCTCCAAACATTCCCGTGAGCATGGCATCCGGTTTATAATCCTGCGCCTTATCCGTCATGGCAAACAGGCTGTATACCATCTTCGGATAAGCGTCCACTCCGTATTGAATACAGATAGAAAGAAACGGTATACCAAAGCCGAGCAGATAGCCGATAATGCACACTAACGTTTCCCGAAACGCCTGCTGCAGTTTTTCTTTTTGCAGCCACGCCCCATACCACAAGGCAAGGATAAAAGCCGCCTGTACGATATTGGGCATCCGCACCGCCACATTGGCTCCCAGACAGATGCCCGCCAAAAACAACAGGCAAATCCGCGTTTTTTCTTTTTCCGTACAGATTCCCTGATATAACAGTAAAATACCCGCTCCCATCATCAAATACGTCAGATAATGATACAATCCTGTCGTCGGCGCCCAGCAGAGGCTAAGCGCAAGTATCTCTCCGGCAAAGACAAGCCAGGCGGGCATTTTCTTACGAAGAACAAAATAAAAAAGCAGCGCCGTAAACGAAACAAGCAGACCGGTATAAAAATACATACCGATAAGCGTATTTCCTTTCGGAAGCTGCATCATAAGCCAGCCCACGACATTGGCAAGATAGGTTGCTGCCATCCATGTTCCCTTTGCAGACGGAAAATACTGAAAATTGGCGAGACTATAAGAAGTGTCTGCCACATCCAGCCCCTGATTAATTTTTATCAGCGGATAAAAAGCTAAGATGATGACAAACAGGCCGTCCTCTATATAACTGCAATATTTCCGGTATAACTGTCCTATTTTTTCCATTTTTTCCCTATGACCTCAAATAAATATGTCCTTACAAAATCCGTCAGCGCGCCCGCCGCATAAACAATCAGGATGCAGAGAACCATATGGGGAATAAACAGCCATGAATCCCGCACCTTATCTATCTGCAGCCATTTCATCCACTCATATCTGACCAGGATATGCTCATGCAAAAGATAAACGCCTAACGTATACGGTGCGAGATGTCTGATGATTTCCGCCGTCTTTCCCTCCGGTATCTGCATATTTTTAAATGCCATAAAAAGCCCCACGGAGGCAAGCAGAATACAAATATGGTTTAATGTATACGGCTCCTCCTCATAATAACTCAATTTTCCGGTCTTAGCCACCACCATGCCCGATATAGCGGAAAGCGCAAACGCACACAGACACATAAGAACATATAGTTTTATTCCATGCCCTTTCCTATCCAGCCATTCGATACCATAGAGCCTGATATATGCCGCGATTAAAAAAAGGCACAGCAGCCAGCCGAAATCATATCCGCCCTTGTCCATGACAAGAGCAACCGGCACGATACTCTTTTCCACCGAAAAAAACAACAGCAAAAGAACAATCACTGTCTGTAACGTCTTTTTTTCCATCTTCCGTACGCCTGCTGCCAGTATCGGCGCAAACAAAAACAGATACAAATACGCCGTCGCGAACCAGTAATGCTCCGTTGAAATCGGCAGGATAAAGCCAATCCAGTCATAGGCGTTTAAATCGCTCCATGCTATAACGCCCGTACCAATCAGAATAAACGGAATTAGGACGGAATAAAAAAGTATCTGCATAAGTAACGATAAAATGCGCTGAGGTTTCCATTTCGCCTCCACCATAAAGTAGCCGCTAAGAAGCACATAGCAGTTAAGCGACGGCACAACAAACGCCTTGAAAAGCTGCAATACGCTATAAATCGGCGTCCATCCACTGCCATCATAAGACGTGATATTCCCTTTTACGATATAATGACTCCCGATTACCATAAGAATCGCTACCATGCGCAGTAATTCAAAATTTGCCTGCCGCTTAGACGCCATATCATCACCCCGCCAGAATATTACTTTTCTTTAAAAATCCATAGTTTACTTAAAAAATAATTTGTCACAATTACAATGAACTGTCCTATCAGTTTAGCAATATATTGATTCATATCTGCAATGTCTACCATCAGATACATGAGCGCGACTTCCAACACCTCTGTTGCAATCCTTGCGCCAATGAAAGATGCAAACTCCTTGGCAAGACTTGCCGCATTCATATTTTTACTTTTAAATACAAAAGTATGATTCGTCCAATAGGCAAAAACTACTGTCAACACCCATGAAAACACGGTTGCAACCAAATGATTTATATGCAGCATTGACACAAAAATATAATACAGCACATAGTTCAACACAAAGGCAAGAAAGCCAAAAATAAGGTAATTGAATCCTTCCTCATGTTTTTTATACAATCCCCAACAATATTCCCACAATTTTTTCATCATGAATACCTGTCTTTCTATCGTTCTCTTGCGGCTTTCCCGTTTTCTATGCGGTAGACCATATCGCACTTTTCTATCGTCTGTAATCTGTGCGCAATAATAATCAATGTCTTACGTCCATGCAGCCTGTTAATGGATTCCATAATCGCCGCCTCCGTATCGTTATCCAGCGCCGAGGTCGCTTCGTCCAACACTAATACCTCCGGGTCCTCAAACAACGCCCTGGCAATGCCGATACGCTGTCTCTGCCCTCCCGATATGCGGATTCCACGTTCGCCGATACTTGTATCAAGCCCCTCCGGAAGCCCTCTTACAAACTCGTCAAGCTGCGCTTCTTTTAACGCCTGCCATACCTTATCATCGTCGATATCCTCCTCGGCATAACCAAACGCGACATTTTTCCGGATGGAATCGTCTATCATAAAAATACTCTGCGGAATATAGCCGATATTTTTTAACCACTCCTTATAATGGTCTCTCACTTCCACGCCATCCGCCAAAATATCGCCGCTTTGCAGTCGTAAAAGCCCTAACAGAATATCCACCACCGTTGTCTTGCCGGAACCGGATGTTCCCACGATACCCACGCTCTTGCCAATCGGAATCTCCATATTTGCCTTATCAAAAATAAGGACGTCCGTATGCGGATATTTATAAGTAATATTTTTCAGTTCAATCTTATCTTTAATCTCCAGTTTTTGCACCTGAATTTTCTGCCGATAAGTTTCCGCATCATAGTCAACACTCTCGTCTCTTATTTCTTCCTGCAAATTGTCGCTGACGCCCATAAAGAACGGTTCAAAATAGGCAATTGACGTTAAGTGGTTATTGATTCTGTTCGCACAGGGAATCAGGCGCATGGCCACCAATGCAAGCAGCGTAATCTGCGGCATAATATCAATCACTTCCGTTCCCCGTAAAAGCTGTAACATCATATATAAAACCATCCCCGCAATCGCTACCGTTTCGATTAAAAGCCTGGGCGTGGCATTATATAAATTATATCTTTGCACGGCGCTTACATATCCCGCGCCGCACTTGGAGTATTCGTTGATAAAATAATTTTCCCGACAGGCAATCTTAATTTCCTTAATCCCCATCACGGACTGGTCTATCCATTTATACAATCCGCTGTAATAATCCTGATTTTCCTCTCCCGCTTTTTTCATAATCGGTTTTAATATACATTTGATGACAAATAACACGACCAGCAAGAGAAGCGTGACGGTAATGCTCATCCAGACATCCGTTACAAGACTTATACCCGCCAGACAGACAAAGACGATGCACTCGCTGCACAACTGCAGCAAGGCTAAAATCAGTCCGTACATATTATTGACATCCGAAGTAATGCTTCTCTGGATAACCGCCGTATCCGCATTCAGATAATATTCATAAGGACGCTGCATAAAATTAATCATCATCCTTCTGGATGTAGCGAATTGATTCGTATATACAAACTTCAACTGCACTTTCTGCTGGAAAAACAGGAACATATTTTTGATGGCAAAGATGATAATAAGTGCCGACATAACAAGAATCATCAAATCCCTTGTATTATCAATCCCAAATACCTGACAGATAAATTGAAGATAGGCGTGGTTGTCTATGGCGTTTTCTTCCAAAACCACATTCATGACAGGCAGAATAGACGATACGCCAAGTGTTTCCAGTACGCCTCCAATCAGCATGATAACAATTAACAGCATCATCTTTCTCTTCTGCTTCTTATCCAGTAACAGCATTAATTTCTTATATATTTTCTTCATTTTGCATTTTCACCTTAAATATTGCCGTTTCCATTCTCTTTCCCGTGATGAAAGAAGATTACATATTTTACCACAGCTCTTTCCATTAGTCAAAGCTGTTCATTCTGTCTGTGCAATTCGGGCGCTTCGTACCTGTCGAGGAAATCCTCCCCTAAAAACAATATTTCCTCGGCAAATTGAATCCCGTTTGGCACGGTCAGCACGGAAATCACCCTTTTAAAGACAAGCCCAGGAATAAAATTTAAAATCTCCATCGGGAACATTCCGCTTAGTATGATATGCTCCGGAAACTCCTTTGTATAATCAAGAACATCCCTTGGATGCGGTTTAATCAGCACCAGCGCTTTTTTGCCGTCTATTTCCCCGTATTCTGTAATAATATCCGTAAAAATCTTCTTTCTAATATCCAGACTGCAGAGCGGTTCCGAAAGCACCAGTATTTTATCTGTATCGCCACAATCCAGTTTCTTTTGCAGCTCGTCCATATTTTCGATAAAAAGATGAATCAGGATGTCCTTATCCTGCGCCGATAAATGCTCCACGAGTTCTGCGCGCGGCTTTTCTATATATTTATCACACGGATACGGCACAACGCTTTTATCATTAATTTCCATATCCAGACAATATTTTCCATAGCCGTTTTGAATAAAAATCAGGTTGCGGGCGGACATCCATGCCTTGAGCGCAAAATGCCCTTTATTGTCATAACGCGCCGTATCGTAATATTGAATACAGTTTAATCCGTCCTCCAGCGCATGATAATAAATTTTCCGATAGCTTAAATAATAACCGATGGGGTCTGAATCACAGAATACATAAATATCCCGATAGCCTTTAAAATCCACCGGCACATACGGTTCCTGCAGTTTTCCAAGCAGCTTCGTATATTTGATACGGGCAAGCATATTTAATACGATATTTCCCCTGTCCTTATGATACTTCTTTAGCTGCGGGAAAAAAACATCCTCTTTTTCATCGAACATAAACACTTCGTCAAACAGCCCGCATCTTTCGGCTCTTTCTTTCAGATTGCCGAAATTATTAGACATTGTGCTGAGTACCAAATCCGCCATACCGCGCTTGTTATCCGGCAGGTTCAGTTCTTTCAGACACGCCACATAAACATGATAGTAAGTGTGGCATACATAAATTCTTTTTTTGGCAGGGATTTTTGTTATCATTTTCAGTCCTCTGTTTGGGTATATTATTACTATATCCGCTATATGGAAAACTTTTGAACTTCCTCTTTCGTTAAATCAATCAATTTCTTGCCACACTGCTTGGCATACCTTGACAATTCCAGCAAGTTCACATGGCAGGAAGGGGCATTTACATATGGATTAGGTTGTTCATAATAGCCCGGTTGAAGCGTCGCATTTTCCAAAAATTTAGGTTTCGTTCCATTCATAGTGATACACCTCCAATAATTGTTTTGCCTGTTCCTCATCAATGAAAAATTGATATTGATGAAGCATTCCTAAATATTCCGCATGAAATACATCAATATAATGTTCTAATAATTCTTCATTCGCTGCAAAACCATGCATAGCGCCTTCATATCCCCATTGAATTGATTTATCAGCCGCTATAGCAAATAAATGACCACCAACGCCTTCATATCGTTGGCTGCCAAATTCATGCTTATTGTTATGTGGCGCTGTACAAGCCCAATGGAGATAAGCCGCATGAGAATCTATATCATTTCTGATTCCTATTAACCCTTGTATTTCATTATTGTCCTTTAACGCCAATGCATAGACTTCAACATTCTTTGGTATCTCATTCCAATTAATATGCCAACCATCCTGCTTTTGAAATTTTTTCAAATATGCACGGCTTTCAATTCTAAATACTACTGTTTCTTTGAGGTCTCCTGTTTCTGTATCTTTCAAGCACGGAACAACATAATCAATCCAGATATCAATACAGCCTTGTTCTATTGCCGACATTTCATTTTCCCTTTCATATATTTAATATTTTATTATACCATAACAGTTCTTTTTCCTCCGCTTTCATGCGGTAATTATTCTTTTAGCAATTTATATCGCCATATTCTATTAGCTCCATAAGCTTCAATTTTCTCTTGCTCTTGCAGCTTCCGAAGTAATTGCCTCGCTCTACGTTCTTTTATATCCAAAAGAATACAAATATCCCTGCAAGAACATTCTGATTCTTCTGATAAATATTGAAGTATCTTCTCCAACTGCTGCTCCGTTTTTATCGGCATTTTTTTATCGGCACTTTTTGCCGATAAATTTTTGCCGGTATTTTTAGTATCATAATTCAGATTTTTAAGAATCAGCCAAAATTCTACTAATTGAATCCTGTAATGATATTTCATATTATATTACTATATCGTTGTATTTTCTACCATTTTTATATTTTATTCCATATTCTCTTTCATCTTCCCCTCGTTGGATTTACTTATTGTTCCCCCTTTTATGCGTAAGAAAAATTTTACCAAAGAAAGGCATGTCTATGAATCAAAAAACAACAAATCTTAAAAATGATTTACTTTTAAACGATTTACTGAAAAACGCCCACGGCAGCCTCCCTTACGGCATGACGAACGACTATATGTTCAGGGCGGTTTTTCAAACCAACAACAAGGCTTTACGCGGTCTTATCTGTTAGCTTCTGCATCTTCACGAAGAAAATATCGTATCCGCGAAAATCACAAACCCTGTCATCTTAGGAGAATCCATTAAAAACAAGGAGTTCCGTCAGCTATCTCTGCCGCTCTTTTAACATGCTTAACCACGGTCAGGATTATGCAGAGGTCAAACCCGTCATACATATCGGCTTTCTGGATTATACGCTGTTTCATGACTATCCTGAATTTTATGCCACTTATAAACTACTTAACGTTAAAAATCATCATCTTTATAGTGACAACCTGACCCTGAGTGTGGTAGACTTATCTCATATAGAGTTAGGCACTGATGAAGACAAAGAGTATCATATTGATTGTTGGGCTAAGCTCTTTAAAGCCACTACATGGGAGGAGATCAAAATGTTAGCAGCGAAAGACCAATACATTAACGAAGCGTCCAAAACCATTTTCCAGTTAAGCGCCGAAGAGCAGATACTCAAACGCTGCCGCGACCGTGAAGAGTATTATCTGGGTTTGCGGGCGTATGAGAGAGAGGTTGCCGAAAATAAGAAGATGCTTGCAGAAAGGGAGAAGATTATCACCGAAAAAGATAAAATCATTGCCAAAGATAAAAAAATTATTGCCAAAAAGGACGCAAAACTTGCCGAAAAAGAGGAAACTATCAATGCGCTTCTCGATGAAATAAAAATGCTGAAATCAAATACAGGCAAATAGGGCGGCGGGATAGGAGACATTTTTCCCCATGCTTTGAAATAGGCAGTCAAAACAGGCATTAGCCAATATGACTACAGAAGTTAATGATACAATTTTAGTCGAATGAAGAAATAAATGATATTGATATATCAACTTCCCACGAATAGACTCTCCCCAAAAATCATGATATAATAACTGCAAAAGAAAACAAGCGGTGCAGCGTGCCATTTGTTTTCTTGCAGTTATTAACGAGCAAACGTCCGATGAAATCGGACAAAATGCGCTGAAAGCGCAAGTTTGCGAGTCTACATGACAAACAGAAAGGCACAGCTCAATTATGGATACGTTACAAACTCCCTATTTTATCATTGACGAAGATATTCTGCAAAACTATTATGATATGCTGACCGCTTCTTTAAAGCAGAACTGGAATAATTTTCTGGTGGGGTATTCCTTTAAAAC
Organism: Bacillus sp. (in: firmicutes); assembly: GCA_023666125.1. GTDB lineage: Bacteria > Bacillota > Clostridia > Lachnospirales > Lachnospiraceae > UBA3282. The sequence continues at coordinate 53,295 of JAMPCN010000002.1, forward strand.
CAATTCCCTGCCGTGGCTTGTTTCTTTTGTCAAAAGAAACGGCGCATACGCGGAAGTGGTGTCCGAGGACGAATATCTGCTGGCGCGTTATCTTGGCTATGACAGCAGTGAAATCATTTATAACGGTCCGTATAAAAGCGAGACTTCTTTTCGTGACGTCCTGCTTGCGGGCGGCTATGTCAATTTAGACTCCCGTATGGAAATCGAATGGCTTACCCGTCTTGCCTCCGAATACCCAGAGAGGACGTTTCCCGTCGGCGTCCGTGTCAACTTTGACTTGGAAAAAATGTGTCCCGGCGAGACGACGATGGGCGAAGTCAGCGGGCGGTTCGGCTTCTGTTATGAAACAGGGAAATTTGCCGACGCTTTACAGACATTACGGCAGATTCCAAATGTATCTGTTGCCGGACTGCATCTGCATTCAAGCAGCAAATCCCGCAGCGTAAATATTTTTCGTTCTATTGCACGGATGGCGTGTCAGTTAAAGCAGGAGTTTCAATTATCTTTATCCTATGTGGATTTAGGCGGCGGCTACTGCGGCGGTATGGAGGGACGCCCGGAATATCCTGATTATTTTCCGGTTGTGGCGAAAGAGTTGTCCCAATGCTTTTCTCCCGCCGAAACCAAGCTGATTGTCGAACCGGGCATTTCCCTTATCTCCAAATGCTCTTTTTTTGCCACCTCTATTTATGATACCAGAGATATTAAGGGAACCCGCTATGTGATGACGGACGGCAGCCGCTTCAACATAGACGCAACCATGATTAAAACTTCCCATCTTTTTCATGTGGATTATCAAGAAAATAATGTGGATAAACGCCCTATTATGGGCAGACAGGTTATCAGCGGCTATACCTGCATGGAATGCGACCGTATGTTTCTATACGAAAATCAGCCGGAACTAATACCCGGAGATAAAATTATTTATGAAAATGTCGGCGGTTATACGATGAGTTTAAATCCGCTTTTTATTCAATATTTTCCGCCCGTCTATGTCAAAAAAGGACAGGAAATGACGCAGGTACGCAGAAAATGGACGCCGCAGGACTATGTGCAGGGTTCCGTATACTAAGCGGTGCAGGCAGGTACGCTGCGACACAGAAACTTATTTTCAAGATTGAGGTAATAGCGTGAATATTCTAATTTTAAGCTGCGGCACAAGAAACCAGTTAATTCGCTATTTTAAAGAACAGGATAACGGCATAGATAAGGTAGTCGGCACGGACTGCAGCGTTTACGCGCCTGCGCTCTATGAAACGGACAGCCATTATATCGTTCCGCGCATGACCGCTCCTGACTATTTAGATACGGTTTTAGATATCTGCCGCAAGGAAAAAATCGACGCCGTGCTGCCCTTACAGGAGGACGAACTGTATTTGACGGCTTCTTACCGGCAACAATATACTGACGTTGGCGTAACGCCCATCGTTTCCACTCCGGAAACGATAGAAATCTGCCGGGATAAGTATGCTTTTTATCAGCATTTGCAAAAAAACAATCTGCCCGCGCTTACAACATGCAAAAACATAGCCGAATTTCAGGATTGTTATAAAAACGCCAAAATGGATTTTCCCATCTTTATAAAACCTGTTCGCGGATGCGGCAGCATCGGCATTCAGAAAGTGGAAAACATGGAACTTTTATCCGCGCTCTGCAAATACGGTGCGGAAGAAATGCTGATTCAGCAGTTTGCCAATGGCGAAGAATACGGCGTTGACCTTTATGTCGATATGCTTTCCCACAAGCCCATTTCTATTTTTATCAAGAAAAAACTGCGTATGCGTGCAGGAGAAACGGAAAAATCCATCTCCGTCAAAGACGACGTTTTATTCGATTTAGTGAAAAAAACTGCCGCCTCTCTTTCTCTGTCCGGTCCTGTCGATATGGATGTTTTCAAAGTAAACGGCAGCTATTATATCTCTGAAATAAACCCGCGCTTCGGAGGCGGTTATCCTCACGCCCACGCCTGCGGTATGAACTTTCCCTCGCTGATTGCCAATAATATCGAGGGAAAAGAAAATGCAGATACCTCCGGTCGTTATGAGGACGGCGTCTGCATGTTAAAATATACGGATTTAATGACGTTAAAACTAAATGACATTACAATTACCTGATACGCCCATATCATAATTGCGGGAATGTTTTCTAGGAAAACATTTCCCAAGCAAGCGGCGTTCCTCTTTCGATATCCCGCAGCGCTTTCTTTCCCAAAACTTCTTCATAATACATCGTATGCAGTCCATATCCCGGACGAATGGAACGCACATTTTCCGGCGTCAGCACATCCCCCGCCTTAATATCCTTTACAACAAAAAGGGAGCGGGAACCATTGCGTTCCTTTTTCTGTTTTTCAGTCAGTCCATATTCGGAATTACCAAGCGCTTTTTCCAAAATACGGATATTTTCCGTCATTTGTTTAAACTCTTCGGGTTCCATGGAAAATGCACCGTCCGGACCGCCGTCAGCGCGGCGCAACGTCAAATGCTTCTCCACCATTTTAATACCAAACGCTACCGCTCCAGTCGGCACGACACTTCCCATAGAATGGTCGGACAAACCCACCAGACAGTCGTAAGTTTTAGCCAGCGTCGGAATCATTTTCAAATTAATATCTTCATATGGCGTCGGATAAGCGGAAACGCATTTTAACAGCATGACCTCCTCGTTTCCCTCTTCCTTACAAACCTGTAATGCTCTCTCAATATCTTCCGGATAAGCGACCCCTGTTGCAAAAATAACCGGTTTATGCAGCGCGGCAATTTTGCGTATCAAAGGAATATCGTTTATCTCATAAGACGCGACCTTATAGGCGGGCATACCGCACTCTTTCATAAAATCGACGGACGCAGCGTCAAAGGGAGAAGAAAAACATTCCATACCCAGGCTCTCCGCCAGTTCTTTTAACTTCGGCTGCCACTCCCACGGCGTTGATGCCTCCTCATAAAGTTTATATTCCGTCATGCCATCCCACAGACCGCCATGTATCTGAAAATATTCATTATCGCAGTCAATGGAAAGGCTGTCCGCCGTATAGGTCTGCAATTTAACGGCGTCCGCTCCCGCCTCTTTTGCCGCGTGGACGATTTCCACCGCCCGCCCGTAATCGTGCAGATGGTTTCCCGACATTTCCGCCACGCAAAAAACAGGGCTGTTTTCTCCTATGATTCTTTTGCCGATTTTAAATTCTTTTTTCACTGCGCCGCCGTCTCCTTTCTATGCCAAACCTATCATTTTTTTGTATTTCAGCTCCGCAATCTCCCAGTCCTGTAAATTATCAATATCCTGCACCTCCAATTCGCTCATAAAAAGCGGAACCATGTGAGGCAGGTCGGTTGTGCCGTATTCCATAAAAGGTTTCGTCCGGCAGCAGTAAAACTGTCCGCAGTCATGATAATATGGCTCTAAGTCCTGCGAGCGGGTTTTGGCGTATTCCGGCCATTTCATCCGCAGTTCTCCCTGCTCATTAAGCACAACACAGCGCTGCGGCGGATAGGAAAACGCCACTACAGGCATCACGGAATCCGCTGTTTCTAACAGTTTCATGGCGTCCTGTAACTTCTTTGCCGTAATAAAAGGCGCAGTCGGATACAGGCAGCAGAATGCTTCAAATTCTTTTCCCTGTTCCTGATACCGTTTTAATACCTCCATAATCACATCATCAGTAGAGGCATAATCGTTCGCCGTTTTATCACTTCTCATAAAGGGAACCTGCGCGCCCGCTTTCCTTGCAATCTGCGCAATTTCTTCATCATCCGTAGAGACCATGACTTCCGCAAATATTCCGGCATGAAGCGCCGCCTCTATCGAGTACTGTATTATCGGTTTGCCGCAAAATTCTCTGATATTTTTATGGGGAATCCGTTTGCTGCCGCCTCTGGCGGTGATAATCGCAATCGAGGAAGTGTTCATGACGTTATCATTCCTTTCTTTAACATTTAGCTTGATTTTTTATTTGCAGGCTAAATTGTCGAATCACTCAATATATGATAAAATATGCAAAACAGAAACTATGTCGCTTTATTTTAGAAAGGACTTCGTTCATGCCTGCAGTCTATTTTAGAACCGATGGAAATGAAAAAATTGCAACCGGACATATCATGCGCTGTCTCTCCATTGCCAGAGCGTGTAATGCGCTGCATATGCAGTGCCGTTTTATCGTATCCGATGAAACAAGTGTTTCTCTTTTACAGGAACGCTTTACTCATCCGGACGAGTTTCCCATTTCCTGCCTGCACAGCAACTATAAAGACATGGAATCGGAACTTCCCATATTACAGCCAATACTTAAAGATGCGTCATGGCTTTTTATCGATTCCTATTTTGTAACGCCGTCTTATCTTGCCACATTGCAAAATTACTGTCATACCGCCTATCTGGACGATATGATGGCTTTTGATTATCCGGTGGACTTAATCGTCAATTATGATATCGAACCTCAAAACATGCCTTCCTGCTATTTAAACATTCCCTACAGACTGATAGGCGCTTCCTATACGCCTCTGCGGGAACAGTTTCAAAATGCTGCTGCCGAAGTACGCCCGGATATTCATGATATTTTCCTCTCTACGGGTGGAACCGACGCCTATAACGCAGCCGGAAACATACTTACGAAAATTTTCACACCACAGCCCGGAAATAGCACGGCATTATTCGATACCGCTTTACAAAACTGCCGCTATCATGTTGTCACAAGCCGCCTCAATGCCCATTATCAGGAGCTTGTCAGCCTTTCCCGCAGTTATCCCGTCATCCATATCTACGAAAATGTACAAGATATGGCCGCACTCATGGGAAAATGCGATTTGGCCGTCTGCGCAGGCGGCACTACCTTATATGAACTCTGCGCCGTTGGTATCACGTCCATCAGTTTTGCCACCGCAGACAATCAACTGAATGCCGTAGAAACGTTTTCCCGAAAGCACGTCATCCCCTATGCCGGCGATATTCGTTCTGCTGCTGATGACACAATCGGGCATATCGTTACTTTCCTGCATGAGCATTCGCATTCTTATGAAAAGCGGAAAGAATGCTCCCTGCGTATGAAAACTTTCATTGACGGAGGCGGTTCGGCAAGAATTGCCCGCGCTTTAACAGAGCATATATAATACCCGCTATTGTCAGGGCCGATATCACATCCGCAATCACAAAACCGGCAACCGGCCCGAATCGGACGTAGATGCTATGCTCTTTTCCATCCCCCGGCAGCATTATCCTCATCCGCTGATAACTGCCGTCCGTAATCTCCATCCTCTTTCCATTCTCGTCATAAGCGCGATATCCGGCATAATTTAAAATCGGCAGTTCCAGATAAACCTCCTCGTCGTCACAGACATAATTCACCCATGCCTTAGTGCCTTTTTTCTGATAATCCGATACTTTTACATGATTCATATCGGAAACAACCACACTGGTTGTCAATCTTTCATCCGCCACACCGCCAAGACGCCATTCGTGAGGATAAAAAAGACCAATATTCGCGGCCATCTTGCTGTCATGTCCTTTAGAAGCCGTTGCCATCGCATCATCATACGGCATATGGATATTATCGGCCGGCACTGTCTGAAGTACCAAAAGATTAAGCCCGATGAACAAAGCAAACAGCAGATTTTGATAAGGCCTTAATATTTTCGACTTAGGCAGCCAGAGAAGCCCCGCAAACAAAAAACAGGTACAGGCCGGTCCTAAAAACCGCCATGGAAACTGTAACATCGTCATAATCGAATTTAGAAACGCATTCCTGCTCAGTTCCAGGCTTGGGAAATATCCTGTTGTCATATAGGCTAAGATGCAGCCCAGTACCAACAAAAAGACAAGATAACTGTCCAGCCTGCTCTTACTTTCCTTTTTATCACACACCAGATAAATGAACGCAATGCCCACGCAGCCAAGAAGCGGCAGCCCCAAGGAAAAATACTGCTTACTATAAAGACTGATAGTCTGCGCGAAATTGGAAGGATTAATGGACTGTTCAAAGTAACCGCTCCAACGCAGCACATCCGTTCCCAGTTCTTCCGTAAAATAATAATATAAAAACGGAACCAGAAACCACAGATTCAACAGTACCGTAACAACCGCTGCTTTGGCAATTTCCATATAACGTTTTTCTTTCCATATATTCACGATAAACACAAGCGCAGCGATAATGCAAAATCCCATAACAAAGGTGATACTCAAAATATGGCTTTGCAAAATCCCACTGAATCCAATCACCAGATAATACCATTTTTTCCTATCGCCAAATATAATATGGTACATCCCCGCTATGACAAGCGGCCAGAACGTAAGCGCCAGCGTCTCTCCCAAATCGCCGCGGGAAAATATATTCGTAAAACGGTACGGCATAAGCGTATACAGCACAACGGCCATCGTTATCAGCCTGCGCGATTTTGTAATGGACTTAAACGCATAGTAAGCGCACAACGCCGAACCAAGGTTCGCCAGAAAAATGATTACTTTATAGGATAACCCGAGTGAAACCCTGCATATCCTCAAAAACGCCCCTATATAAAGGAAAAGATACGGATACATCGCATTCAGATATCCGTTTCCCTGCAATGCCTCCGGCATTATGATAACCGGAATCTGCCCATCCAAAATACCGTCCTTAATCCCTTCTATCCGCCCCAGATGATAACATAAATCATCCCCGTCATAGAGATAGGTCGAAAACATGGAAGAAGTGGCAAACAGCGCAACGCCGATAATAATGCACGCATCTATCAGCTTTTGTTTGTCTATCGGTTCGTTGAGATTTTTTTGATACAGATAATATCCTGCCAGACTGCATGCTAAAAACAGTATTATCATAAAATACGTGTCCGTATAAAAAAGCGTAGCCGGGGTCAACGAAATTTTTTTGACGATAAACGCACCGGAGCCGCAGTAATTAAACTTAACCGAAAACTGTTCCACATCTTTTGTCAATGTAAAATCCATGGTAAAGGACTGTTCTTCGGCATCCAACGGCCAGGCGGCAACCTTGTTTCCCTGATCCCATAACTCTATGACGTTTCCTTCTCCATCCGCCGTATACGCAAAATCTATCGTATACGTTCCCCGATTGACGACTAAGTCCGGCGTACTCGCCACCGTTCCCGTCCTTGCCACCGAATCCCTGATGACAAGCGCGTACTCGGAATCCAGTAACCCCACGGAATATCGCAGTTCGGAACCTAAATAAGTCAGCGGATTATCGCCCTCATTGCCAAGCCACAGAAAAAAAACAATACAGCATACGCTGACTATAAAAATAATATTCGCTTTTCTTGATATCTTCATCCCCTGCCGTCTGCCTCCGGTTTTCTTTTCTTCCTGAAATCACGATACGCCCACAGCATTTTATAATAAAGAATAAAACACAGCGTTGATTTCATCTGTATACTAATCAGTTTTTTTTCCTCTTCATGCACTCTTTCCCGATAATAAGGATTTTCCTGAAAATGGGGAAAGTTCTCTTGCATCTCCGCTCCCAGCTTTTTTACAAATCCGTACCTTACCGGTCTTACTCCCTGCATATAAGTAAAAAGCGTATTCACATAAAAAAGCGTGGCAAAACTAAATTCTATCTCCGTATGATATTTATCCAGATAGTTGTATGTCTTTGCTTCCTCCAACATAATCCTGCCCGCTTCCATACGGTCCTCGCATCTTTTGACCGTAATCGTATGCACGGTCGATGTGTCATGCTGATAATAATAATACAGCGGTTCTTCAATATATTCAAAATGTTTCGCACGTAACATCCAGGAATTACCAAGCGCATTGTCTTCATAAAAGATGCCTTCCGGAAATCGACCATGATGGTCAATCACAATTTCCCTGCGGTATACCTTTACCACCAGACTGCCGCCATCAATGATAAGCGATTTATATTTTTCCTCATTTAAAATACCCGTCTGCTCTTTTTTATTATTGTGTACGACCTGTCCGATTTCCATACTGTGCCGGTCGGTCAAATGATAATCGCAGCCGACCATATCCGCCCCGGTCTCTTCTCCCTTCCCAATCAGCCTTTCGTAAAAATCCGGAGTCACCCAGTCATCGCTGTCGATAAAGCCAATCCATTCCCCTTTTGCCAGCGCCATACCGATATTTTTAGCGCCGCCCTGTTTCTTATTAACAGAAGAATGTACGGCATGAAATTTTTCCGGATATTTTTTCTCATATGCCGTTAATATTTCCATGGATGAGTCCGTCGAACAATCATCCACTGCAATAATCTCGTAATCTGCAATGCTCTGATGCACCAGCGAATCCAGACAATATTGAAGCTTTCCATCCGCCGCCATATTATAAACCGGAACAATAATTGATAGCTTCATGCCGATACCTTTATCCTTTCGCATAATACGAGGCAATTTTACTAACGGCCGCTATCACGCTTTCCACATCCTCGTTTGTCATTGCATAATAAAGCGGCAGGCTGATAATCTCCTCATACAGTTTTTCCGCATTCGGACAGATACCGCGCTTATATCCCATTTTTTCATAGTAAGGAAAATAGTAAGTCGGTATATAATGCACATTACAGCAGACATTTTCAGCCTCTAACGCCTCAAAAAAACGCTTCCTGTCAATCGTAAGCTTCTCCGGTTTGATACGAAGAATATACAGATGCCTTGTCGTATCGGACTCCGGAATCTCCTTTTGCACCGAAACTGTCTCCAGTTTTGAAAATGCCTCGTTATAGCGGGCAACAATCTCTTTTCTACGCGCACTGAACATTTCCAGCTTATCCAACTGGCTGATAATCAATGCCGCCTGCATATCGGTTATCCGGTAATTGTAACCAAGCGCAATCTGTTCATAATACCACGCTCCATCCGACGGATGCTCCAGTAAGCGTTCCTCTCTCGTAATTCCGTGCGTACGATACAATAGCAGCTTTTCATAATATTCTTTATGATTCGTCAGCACCGCACCGCCCTCGCCGCCCGTCACCGTCTTAACGGGATGGAAACTGAATGTCGTCATATCCGCAATGGAACCGTTGCATTTCCCCTTATATTTTGTGCCAATCACATGCGCGCCATCCTCAATCAAAATCATTCCGTTATCCCTGCAAATCTGCAATAACGGCTCCAGTTCTACCGACTGCCCCGTAAAATCCACCGCGACCATCGCTTTGCTTTTAGAAGTCACACACTTTGCCACCGCAGCGGGGGAAATATTATATGTTTCCGGGTCAATATCCGCAAAAACCGGACGCGCCCCGCAATACAGCGCACAATTCGCGGATGCCGCAAACGTAATCGGTGTCGTAATCACCTCATCCCCCGCGCTTACGCCCGCCGCCAGACAGGCAATGTGCAAGGCCGCCGTACCGTTGCTGCATGCCACTGCATATTTTGCTCCTGTAAGTTCGCACAATTTCTGCTCCAACTGCGTTATCTTAGGCCCGCATGTCAGATAATCGCTGCGCAGCACTTCTTCTACCGCACGGATATCCGCTTCATCTATATACTGATGCCCATAATATATTTTACTGCTTCTGACCGGGGTTCCCCCTTCTATTGCCGGTTTTTCCATCCTAATCCCCATACCTTTCTGTTAATTAAGGGATATGCATTCCTGCATATCCCATGCTTAACTCACCCTATCGCTTCAACATCCTTTAACAATCTTCTAATATCTTCCACCGTCAGCCATTCCTTATTATTATCGGAACTGTAAGAAAAACCGTCTTCTACTTTTTTCCCGCTCATATCAGGCTGTTGTCTGTTATTCCATGTCATCTGCGGATAGACAATGAAATGTTTGTCATACTCATAAGTTGTCATGGAATCTTCCGTTGTTACCATGATTTCGTGCAGCTTCTCCCCGGGGCGGATACCGATTTCTTTCAGTTTATATCCCGGCAGCATCGCTTCCGCCAAATCCGTTACCTTAAAGGACGGAATCTTACTGATAAACGTTTCTCCTCCCTTAGCCTCCGTCAATGCCTTGATAACAAGTTCAACGCCCTGCGTCAGGCTAATCCAGAAACGCGTCATTCTAACGTCCGTAATCGGCAATTCCGTACCGCCATTTTTAATAATATTATCAAAAACCGGAATGATGGAACCCCGGCTTCCCGCCACATTGCCATAACGGACAATGGAGAAATTCACATCTTTATTTCCTACATACGCATTGGCCGCGATAAAAAGCTTATCGGAAACAAGTTTCGTACCGCCGTATAAATTGACCGGGTTGACCGCCTTATCCGTCGATAACGCCACTACCTTATGTACGCCGCAGTCCAACGCCGCATCAATCACATTCATCGCGCCGTGTATATTGGTCTTAATCGCCTCGTTCGGATTATACTCACAAGCGGGAACCTGTTTTAACGCCGCCGCATGAATGATATAATCGACTCCTTCACACGCTCTTTTTAATCTCGCCAAATCCCTCACATCACCAATAAAAAAGCGGAGTTTTTCTGCATACTCTTTCAACTCATCCGCCATCATCCACTGCTTAAACTCATCTCTGGAATAAATAATGATTTTTTTCGGTTCATAATGCGCTAATACATATTTTGTAAACGTTTTTCCGAAAGAACCTGTTCCTCCGGTAATCAATATCGTTTTATTTGTCAACATGGGGTGTCCTCCACTCTTGCTCAACCCGCGATATTTGGGCAGCGCAATATGCGCTTAAGCACCAAATTCGCAAGACAAATCCATTTGTCTGTGAAATAATTTATTTTTCATATTAGTATAGCATATCTGCAATTATTATACAATTATTATCGGAAATAGTAAACATCACAGTATTTCTCCTGATATTGCAATTCATATCCGCTCAGATTGGGATTACTCTCCATAATACGCCGTAACTGTGCTTTACTGTCCGCCGTACTGCTTACATACACCACCAAATCGTCGCTGTCTGCAATCTCCGTATCCATAATCGGTTCCGTATGGCTCTGCTCGGAAAAATAGATTTTATCATATTCAAAAAACTCATCCGCGCTATCCCACACGCACCAACTCTGCCCCTCGTCAAAAAGATATACCACGGGCGTTTTTTGTGCTGCCATTTTTCCGGCAAACGCTATTTTCTCTTCATCCTCCGGATATAAAAATACAACCCGGCCGTTTAAATATCCCGTCAGGTTAATGATAAGACAGACAATAACCGCTGCCGCAATACCCATGCTTTCCCGGCGTCTTGCTCCGTCTGCTTTTTCTTTGCTTTCTACCTGTCGGCCGACGCCTTTTTCACACCTTAACGCAAGGTCTTTCACCGCCGTAAAAAGAAGCAGTACGATAATTCCATAAACCGGCGTCTGATAGCGGATGGAAGTATCTCCTAAAAGCAGCCCCGTTTTCGATACCACAAGGAAATAGCCAAGCGTCGTAAAAAGAAGCGCCCGATAGGACGTATTTTCTTTAGACGCCACATATTCACGGCCTCCAACACGTTCTTTTCGCACAATATAGAGTAACAGCAGCACTATCGCTAAAAGAAATACCGAAATCGTTTTACCAAATACATATTCATCAAGCAGTTCCCAGAAAAACTGTAGTCTCTCATAAGTATTGGAAATATCAAAAAAGTTCCCGGTCGCCTGCGCGCCCCGCTGTCCGCGAAACATCTGCCCTAAACAGGACGGATAAGTCAGATATGCCAAAACAAAAGCCGTTGCAATGCTTATGCCGTAACGGAAGCAGTTACGCAGATTTTTGTCTCTCCAAAGCAGATAAATACAGAAAGCCACCGCCATAAAAAACAGAAAAATGAAATAGTAATACTGTGTTAAAAATCCCAAATAAGTAACAACGGCAATCGGCAGCAAAAAGGTTTTAAAGGGTAATTTTTCCCTGCCGCTTTCTATCATACGAATATGTAAAATGGCACAAAGAAGCACAAATACGGTCAGCAGCGCATACATACGGATAAAGACGACGCTGCTCATTGCCGCAGGCGTAAACCCGTAAAAAAGACAAACAAGAAACGACAGCTTCTCGTCGCGCCTTGTGACATAAAGGGCAAGAAGGCGCAGTAAAAACATGCTGACGCCAAAAGCCGCCAGATTAATGATCAGTCCAAACCACTTGGAAAACTGCCCCGGAAACAAAGAGCATACCGTATGTAATATCCAATAATATACCGGCGGATGAACATCCCATGACTGCACTAATTTTACAAGCGCATATTGAAAGCCCTGATTTTCCAAAACGACAAACTCACGATAATAATCGTCATGCTCCGCCCACGTATTATCTTCCACAAATAATCCGTAAGTACGTGAAGTGGAATAGTAAGAATAATATTCGTCCTCAAAAAAACCTTTTTTCTGACAACAGAAATAAACCGCCGCTATCATCTGCGCCGCCCATGCAATCAGAAAAATATAAAACCATAACCTGCTTTTTTTTACTCCCGTATCTGTCACGCCGATTCTCTTTCCGCCTCTTTTTCCGATTCTTGCGCCCGCTCTTTTTCCATCTTCGCCTTATGCAGCTTGCGCACCGTCTTGGGCGCAACTGTCAATAACAGCAGATATTTTCTGTTCTTATCCGTTAAATAGGCATTCATTAAAGTATCCAGTATATGTTTGCGAAGATATTTTTTAACCTCCCGGTAAAAATCATTCTGCTCGTTCATCTGCGGAATCGGAACATGCAGCATATACTCCAGTCTCTGATAAAGATTAAAGCGGATGGCGCAGGCGTGAATCGCCGGATAATGTTCGTCTATCAATACCTGCATTTCATCAGCATTATCTACAATATCCATAAACACTCTGGAAAAACTGTTCTCCGAATGTTTTCTCGTCGTGCTGTCACTGCGGCAGACTACATGATACGCCTGTACAGGCAGAATTGCGACTCCCCTTGTTTTCATTAATAACGGAACCAACAGTTTAAAATCCTCGTTCAGTTTTCCCTCCGGAAAACGGTATTTCCCGAACAGTTCCCGCTTTACCAGTTTCGTGCAAAAAGAACAGTCCGCCTGATGCAGCAGAAGCTCTTTCAAAAACGTCTCCGTATCGCAGAAACGAAGCTCTTTTGGCGGTATACATACATCCTCCAAGCGGTTATCCGCCTCGTCCCGCTCGTCGCGCGACATCTGCACAATGTCATAATCATTTTCCACAATCACATCTATCATGCTCTGATAAATATCCGTATCAATATAATCGTCGCTGTCTATGAAACTGATATAGTCGCCGATTGCATTTTGCAGCCCGAAATTGCGCGCCGACGACGCCCCTCCGTTCTCCTTATGATAAACCCGGATTCTGTTATCCTGTCTTGCAATAGTATCGCAAAGCGCTCCCGTTCCGTCCGTGGATCCGTCATCGATTAGCAAAATTTCCAAATTCTCATAAGTCTGCATACGAATGGAATCCACGCACCGCTCCAGAAAATCCAGAGTGTTATATATTGGCACAATAACGCTGATTTTGATTCTTCTCATAAAAACCATGCCTTTCTTATAGCCCGTAACATTCAAAGTTTCCACGGAGCCGGACTCAACGGTCCGCTCTTTGCCGGAACCAACCTGCCCTCCATCAGACACGCCGTAAAACGCAGCAATTCCTCTGCCGCATGTTCGGCATTCCACTCCTGCACAATGGTCTGATACGCCGCTTTTCCCATATTTTTCCGTTCATGCCAGTGTGCAAATAAATCCAATACTATTTTTTCCATTTCCTGATAGGAATTATTCGGATAAAGCAATCCGTTCACGCCATGCTCTATCAGGTATGGCGCAGCTCCCACCTGTGCATTCACGACTTCCACGCAGCCGCTGTTCATTCCCTCATTGACAACAGCCCCCCAGCCTTCCAAATGATTGCTGGTAAAAAGATGGATATGGCACTGTTCCATCACATCCCGCACCTTATCAGGCGCCTGGTATCCATATAAAAGAAAACGTTTCGACAGCCCGGCCGCCTCTATCTGCCGCTTAATGCTATCTTCCAGTTCTCCGCTTCCCAGCATATGCACCCGGAAATCATAACCTCTTTTTTGCAGGCAGTCCGCCACACGCACCACGTATTCCGGATGTTTTAGCGGTATGAATCTGCCGGCCCATACGATTTGCAGCGGACCGTCTTTTTTCAGGGAAGCAAATGTTTCCTCTGAATATATTCTTGTCTCCGGGAAATATCCCCAGCGGAACATTTTATCCGGATAAGCTCCTATCAGATGAAAATCTGATGCGGTATAGGCGCCGGCGCATAAAAGACAGACATTTTTATTGCGGTATCTGATATGCTCCTTATATTTTGCCAAAAGCCCGCGTGGAGAGATGGCTTTCCACTGACCCTCCCGGTAAAGTCTTTCACTGACCCGTATTGTAATTTTCCCGGACTGTAGTCTTTCTTCGGCAATATCTTCCCGCTGCGACCAGCCAAACAATACCACGTCACTTTCCGCTATTTTTTTGCGGCATCCGTACTCGTCCTGATAGAGGCATTTTACATACGGCAAAGCCGCAATATCTACGCTCCACCCCATTTCCAGCCGTTCTTTTTCCATAGGCATCGTCTGTATAAAACAGTAATCCTCTCCTATTCTCTCATGGAGAGCATTGGAAAACGGAATCTGATGGTGATTAATATAATTCGATACAAAAGTTATAGTCATTGCCGCCTCCACACCGGAGCAAACAGGTCGTTCTAATTTACTATCTCCTGATAAATCCGTATCATCTTATAATAGTTCTGGTCGGCGTCATGCGTTTCTCTCGCATGTTTTCTGGCATTATCGGAATATTTCTCCGAAATTGCCTCCTTACCGAAAATTTCAATAATTTTTTCGGCAAGCGCATTCGTGTTTCCCGCCGGATATAACAGTCCGTCTCCGCCGTCCACCAAAAGATTATGGATGCCTCCCACGTCCGCGGCCACACAGGGTACGCCGATTAACATTGCCTCCCCAAGCGAATTGGGGGAATTTTCCAAAGAGGACGGGCATACAAAGACATGACTGCTTAAAAACTGCGCTTTCATGCCCTCCGCATCCAGCATCCCGAGCATTGTTACTTTATCTTTCAGATTATTCTCTTTTATCAGTTTCTTTAAATAATTGCCGTACGCGGAAATTTTCAGCTTATCTTTCTGTAAAATATCGTTTCCCGCCACGTAAATATGCGCTTCCGGATACTGTTCCAAAATCGCCGGCATTGCCTGTAATAAATAATGAAATCCCTTTAAAGGATAATCACCCTGACTTAAAAATATACTGTAGGGAACGCAGTTGCTGCCTTTCCATCTATCCCGGTAAAAACACCCCCGCATGGTCTCATTCAGTAAATGATATTTTGCGTCCGGATTTATTTTGGCTACATTTTCCCTGTCAAAATCCGTTCTTCCGGCAACATGCCCGGTCAGGCGAAGCGCCTCTTTTTCATAAATTCCTCTTTTGTAAAATTTCTTCTGCTGCTGTTTTAAGCTGTCTTTTCTTACAAAATCCCTAAATGTAATCTTCCGCTGTATTTTGCCCGGTAAATCCGCCATATAAGCAACCGCGCAGGCGGAAATCAAACCCTGTACGCCGATAAGCGTTTTATCCGGATTCCTGTAGGCACGCACGCACGCCAGCGTATGTGGAAACTCCGTGCCAAAAATATGTACCATATCCGGCTTGAACTCCTCTAGGATTTCTTTCATCCGTCCTTCTATTGAACTGTCATACTGCTCCGGCGTCTCCAAATCCTCTACAAAGCCATAACAGTAACATGATTCGTCCTCCACAAGCTTCATCTTTCTGCTGATATTGCCTGTCTCTTTCGTCACCGGAAATGCAATCCCAAGCGTAATCTGATTACGATGCTTCTCCTGCAAAAACCTGTCCAGCATCGCAGTCAGCCATCCTTCCCGATTACTATAAGGCTCCCCTAACTGCTTCGCTATTGCCGGGAGCATAATATTGCACACCCAAAGCACTCTCATCACTTAACACCCTGTCCCTTCTCATAATAGATTTTCTTTAGTTTATTGTAACAGCCGGCTGTCAACGGATTCCGGGCTAACCATGTACGAAGCGGCGCCAATGAAACCCACATAATAATCCTGTACTGCCATACCTGTTTGGCCGGCATATATTTTCTTACAATTTCTTGATGTTCCTTTGTGGAAACTCTTTTATTCTTTTTAGTTTCCGAATAACCCCCGCCTTCATAGTCCGCAATAATCATATCGTTATAGATAAAAGAAACCCTCTGTGGCAGTTCATTCGTAAAAAAACACCATAAAAACTGCTCATAATCGGCGCGCACACGATATTTTACCTCAAACGGATGGGCTGTTAATAACCTCCTGTCATAAAAACACGCCTGATGGCAAGGCACGTTCCGGTAACAGCCAAACGCGTCCATGGATGGATTGGACGCCACTTCGCGCCCTGTTGCCCTTTCATAAATATTGCCATAATAAATACCGTATCCGGCAGGATTGGAGTCAATCACCCGCGACATATTTTCCAATACTTTCTCATCATAAAACACGTCTCCGCAGTTGAGAAAATAAACATATTTTCCCCCGGCCTGCGCCACCGCCTGATTCATAGCATCATAAATGCCGGTATCCTTTTTTTCGATAAAACGCAGAGAAGAAATTTCATTTTTCATTTCTTCGGCAAAAATCCGGGAGCCGTCAGAAGATATCCCATCTTTTATTATAACCTCATAATCGCCAAAAGTCTGCCCCCTAATACTTTCCAATGTTACTTTTAATTTATCCCCCGGATTCAAACAGACCACTAAAACAGAAAATTTCGGTTCCATGCCGTCTCCCTATCCTTTTAATTTACATCCGATAAAATATTTACCATATCATGGAAAAAGAATGTCTTATACGGTAAAATCAACAATCCGTCGTCATACGCCCTGCTCATGAACATGGCAAAGTAAAGCAGCGCCGCCCCAATCATCCCCAGCCGCAGCAGTTTTTTCCACTTTTCATTCTCCGTCTGCCCGATAAGCGCCGGTAAGAAGAAAATATGGCTGATAGTCAGATAATATCCGATACGGGAAATAATCGGCAGAAAAGAGCAGAACACATATAACACAAGCGCGCCAAGGTTTAAGTAAAAATAAAACTGCATCCGCCTGTTTCCCCGTATGCTTTTTTTATAATAAAATAACGATAATACCAGGACCGCCAAACACCGCAAAATATTGATATAACTCGTTCCGCCCTCCAGATACTCCGTATCCTCATACGTCGGATATAGAAATACAACCATTTTTAAGTAAAAATCCTGGCAGAACAGAAACGTAGTGCAAAACAAGGCTGCCAGCGCAAGCTGCCACTTTTTCCATGTCAGGGAAGCCAGAAAGTATAACGGTAAAATAACAAGCAGCGATTTATGGAAAAAGGAACCCAAAATTACCAGTAAAATAAATCTTCCCCACTGTCTTCTGACGACAAATTTCATGGAATACAACGCCAGGGCAAGCGCCAGATAATAGCGTACCGTGCTGAAAGTCTGAAAATAATATCCTAACGCCATAAACAGAAAATAGGTGATTGGAAATTCGTCGCTCTGCTCATAAATAGCCAGCATAAACAATAACACCGTCGCAAAAGCATAAACCGCAAATACAAGCAGATAATTTTCAAAACCCGACAAACCGTATATAATTTTCACTAACAGATTAAATCCCGGCTCCGTCGGCACATAGGCATTGCAGTGAACCAGATGCATAAACTCTACATATTTTGCATAATCATTTCCTACGTTCTGTCTGCACGCAGAAAGCGCAAAAAGGATAATGAATATAGCCAAAAGACAGACTCGGTTGCACATCTGCTGCCTCGTTATCCTATATGGTTGTACAACCGGATGGTTATTAATCATGCAGGCAAGCAGCGCCGTACCTGCCGCAACTGTAAGATACAAAATCATGAGTAGACCCATTACCCCTTTTTAATGCCGCCGCTGTGAACGAATCCCTTCTTTCATCAGCCGGTATGCCTTTTTAAACGGAATTTTCCGGCACATTTCCTTTTTATTTTTCAGCAAAAAACGAAGTGCAAACACACCGGAAAGCCTTCCGTATAAATAATAATAAAGAACGCCTCTGTCCGTAAAAAACTTGCGGGTATATCCGTGAAACCATGTGGATTCTCTTTCGATTTCCTCTCCGATACAGACAGGCAGGGCGATGATTTTCAGTCCTGCACGCAGACAGTCACGCAAAAAAAGACTGTCCTCCCCGTTACTGTATTTTGCACCGCCGCCAAACAAAAGAGAAAAATGCACATTGGCTCTCCTGAAAGAATCCAGTTTCCCTGAAATACTGTATGCGGGATATCTGCCGTAATTATACCAGCGAATCCTTTTTACCTCTTCATTCCAGTATGTTTTTCTCGCCGGGGCGACTTTCACATTGAATAGAATGATATCGGCGTCCGGATATTGTTCATATGCCTCCCGAATCAAGTCGGCATATCCTTTTTCCAACACAATATCTTCATCGGAAAAAAGCACGATATCGGCATCCGCATGCATAAGCGCCGTATTTCTGCTAAGACCTACGCCACGTTCTTTCATAAGCATACACTGTATTTTATAAGGCTGTTTCGCCGTCTTTAATCCGCTTCGTAAATCCTGCTCCCGATATCCATAGCTGTCACATTGATTGACAAGCACAGCATCGGTTTCAATATTCATTTTGTCCGACAGTTCTTTGACATTCTGCTCCACCGCCGATACTAAAACCTGCACTTTTAAAGATGATTGTAATACCATTTCATAAACCTCATATCAGCATCCTGAATCAAAAAGCCAACCGGTTTACATTCCAATAACTCCAACTGCTCTATCCGGTAGCCGCATGTTGTCCTATCCATTTGTCCATAGGGAATCACCAGTAAAACGCCGTCCGCCCTGCGTATATCCTCTGTCATCTGCCGCGTTATCTCTACTCCTTTTGTCAGTTCCAGCACAGCGGTCGTGCCGTTTTTTTCCGTTATATAAGCGCGGTTTTGTTCCAAATCATTTTGAAACTGCTCTAACAGTTTCTTCTCCCTATCCGATTTTACATGCTCTTCTTTCGTAAAACAAAAACCAATGAATGACAGACTTGTAACGCTCTTTAAATCCCCCGGCACATATATTTTATCATTTAATACATATAAAAGCGCTATGGCAAAAATCGCTGCGGCAAGCGCAACGGCAAAACCAACTATCGCTGCCTGTAATAATCTGGGGTCCGCCGCTAACATCTGCGGCTCAGTTTCCTTTTCTATTTCAATGCTGAGAAACTCCTTTTCCCGTGTTCCCATCTCCACCAGAGATAAATCGGTCGCTTTCAAAATGGCCGCCGTCCTATCCGCATCGGAGGTGGTAATCGTAATCGTTAAAAAATGGATATCCGAAAGAATCTGCGCAGAAGTCGCCGCAAGGACTTCCTCTTTTGTATAATCGTCCGGCAGATAAGACATTGTCGCATTCAAAATTGCATCCGTTGACATTAAATCATTCCATGTATATCCGTTATACGCCTCATAAACCGCCCCCGTCGGGTCTGTCGCAAAATCAAGTTTCAGATAGGACTCTGCCTGATACTCCCGGTTGCTGTTTATCACGACATGCCAGAAAAAATAAATGCCTGCTCCAAATGCCGCTCCCATAACTGCGGCCAGTATGACAAACCGGATTTTCCCCAGAAAAAGGAGAACATATTTCTTACAATCCATACCCTCATTTCCGTATTTCATTCTGATATTCATACCTTTCCTGCCCATCTGCATACACGGTCAATCTTTGTGCGCCGTCGTTTGATTGCTGTCTACTCCCTCCGTACTTTCGGGTTTAAATAATATTTTTAACGTCAAAAGCATCAGCTTTAAATCCAGCCATACGGAATAATTTTCGATATAAGTTAAATCCAGTTTTAACTTATCGTATGGCGTCGTATTATATTTCCCGTATACCTGCGCATAACCGGCAAGCCCTGCTTTCACTTTCATACGGAAAACAAATTCCGGCATTTCCTTTACATACTGCGCAATAATCTCCGGCCGCTCCGGGCGCGGTCCGATAAAGGACATATCGCCTTTTAAAATATTAAATAACTGCGGTAATTCGTCAATGCGGACTGCACGGATGACTTTTCCTACCGGCGTAATTCTCGAATCGTTTTTAGCGGCAAGCCTTGCCACGCCGTCTTTTTCCGCATCCACCCTCATGCTGCGGAACTTTAAAATATAAAATTCCCGTCCGTCCCTTGTACAGCGAATCTGCTTATATAACACCGGTCCGCCGTCGTATAGTTTAATGGCAATCGCCGTTATTAACATGAACGGCGACGCTATTACCAGTAAAATCACCGCGCACAGCAAATCAATCAATCTTTTTACAAGCCGCTGTTCTATCTTTAACGCATACTCTCTCGTCAGTAAAATCGGCGTATCGAATAAATGAAGCTGGTCGGAGCCTTTTACCAGTACATCCGAAACTTTCGGCATCATATAGACGCGGATGGATTTGCTGTAGCAGTACTTTAACAGCTCGTTTCTTATCTGTATCGGGATATCCCACAGCACGACCGCGCCATAACCGCCCATAATTTCCGTCTTAACATTCTCCATTCCCTCGGCAATATCGATACATTTATTAATCCGGTACTTGTCCTTTCGGGAATCGAACTTCGCCACAATGCCGTCAATCGGGCGTTCTCCATGGATAAGTAAAATCTCCCGCGGCGGAAACGCTTTGTGGTAAAACATATTACAGACATATACCCATACCGCCGACAGTACGACTTGTATCAGCATCGTTTCCATAATCGGGCTTCCATCTACAAGCTGATTGGCCATCAGCGAAATCTGTAAATAGGATATGATATTTACTCCTGCCAATGCAAAGAATTGGGAAAAATAAACATCCACGGGCTTCAAATAGCCGATTTTCAAACCGCCGTATGTGCTGGCAAAGAAAAACAGCAGTACAAAATATATCAGAAACATCAATATATGCCCTTTGAAAAAAAAGTTCAGACGGCGGTGCATATGCAGAAAAGGATAATATCCCGTCATCCAGAAATAGGCATATACGCCGGTCTGAAAAATCAAACCGACAAAGGAAAGCTGCAATATAATAAGTCTCTTTAACGATTCTATCCGTTTCACCTTAACACCTCATTTGTGAATCTGTCGTTCTAAATGCGCCTTAACGTCGCGCGCACCGCCCATAAGCCAAAACAAACCATACTGTCCGGAAGCGTCAGTTTTTCCTCTTTTCGATATAAATGCCAGATTCGCTTCATGGCGGCGAATTTATTGGATGAAAGACTCTTCTTCGGTCTTCTGTAAATCGCCAGCGCTTCATTCAAACCGTATGCTGTATAACCGGCGCGGAGAATCTTCCACCACATTGCCGTATCTTCGCTTTCCACTTCCGGCATCCGTATCAATTCCTTAGGAATTATTTTCGTATCAAATATAACCGTCGTTGTAAAAATAACTGTCCGCGACAATGCTTTCCGGTATGTGAGCGTCTCCGGTACCGCAACTATTTTTCCGGTTCCTTTTGCCTGTTCATCACCAAATTCATATGCGGTAAAAGCAAAACCCGCCCGCTTTTTTTGCATAAAAGCAAGCTCTTTTTCCAGTTTATCACAAAGCCAGATATCATCCGCGTCCAGAAACGCTATATATCTTCCCTGCGCCAGCTCGATACCTGTATTTCTGGCTTTTGCCGCGCCCCCGTTTTCTTTTTTTCTAATCAGACGGATACGTTCCGCTTCCGCGCCTTGCTTCTGCTGCGTCTGATAAGATAGGCTGTCTATTGCCTCCTGAATCAGCCCGGCGCTGTTATCCGGCGAAGCGTCGTCTATAAGAATTAGCTCCCAATTATGATAAGTCTGTCTCCGCACCATCGCTATCGTCTCGGCGATATAATCCTGCGCCCGATAGACCGGAACAATAATACTGACCATTTCTTCCATCAGATATCCTCTTTTACCAGATAAATCGGTCTTTTCTTCACTTCCATATATGTCTTGGATAAGTATTGCCCTACAATGCCAAGACAAAACAACTGCACGCCGCTGACTAAAGAAATAATACAAACCAGCGAAGGCCATCCTGACGTCGGGTCGCCAAATAATATTTTACGAACGATAACCACAATAATCAGTAAAAACGCCGCCACACAGAACAAAACCCCCATAAAAGAAGCGAATGCAAGCGGCACCGTGGAAAAACCGATGATGCCCTCCAGAGAATATAAGAACAGTCCCCAGAATGACCACTTGGTTTCCCCTTTTTTGCGTTCTACATTTTCAAATTCAATCCACTTCGTCTCATAACCTACCCAGCCGAAAATCCCCTTGGTAAAGCGGTTGTATTCGGTCATGGCAAGAATCGCATCCACGACCTGTCTCGTCATTAAACGGTAATCTCTCGCCCCGTCCACAATCTCCGTCTTGGAAATCTTATTCATCAAACGGTAAAACATCCTGGCAAAAAAGGAGCGTATCATCGGCTCGCCTTTTCTCGTCACCCGCCTTGTCGCCACGGAGTCATATCCCTGCTCAATATAAGAATACATTTCCGGCAAAAGCGCAGGCGGATCCTGCAAATCCGCATCCATCAAAACTGCATAATCGCCTTTTGCCTTCTGCAGTCCCGCATAGATAGCTGCCTCTTTCCCAAAATTTCTGGAAAAAGACACAAGATGCACTCTCTCGTCATCCACACGCAGTTTCTTCACTTCCGCCACAGTTTTGTCTTTAGAGCCGTCATCAATATAAAGTATTTCCAGCTCTAATCCTTTTTCTTTGAAAAAACCGTCGTTTTTTAACAGCTCATGGTAAAAATCCGCAATATTTTCTTCCTCATTAAAGCATGGAACAATAACGCTTAACAGGCTCATGACTTCCTCCAAATACCTCTCATTACCCGGTTTGTGTAACGCTAGCCGATAGGCTTGCGTTTATTATATCATGTTACCATAAAAAAGCGCAAGCTCCGCAGCCTGCGCTCTAAGAATTTACCATCTCATCATATATGTATTTGCCGGTCGGGTTCTCTGTGTCTGTCAGGCTGCTGCAGCCATCAAACGCATCATCAGCTATTGCTGTCGGTTTTCCAGTTCCGTCTCAAACTGTTGTATGCTTTCCACCTTCGCAGCCATTGCCAGCCAGCGTTTTAAGGTGTCAAGGTCTTTTTCACTCATAATTTTCGCTGATAATTCTTCGGAAACGTCTCCTAAATCCATCAAAAGCTGTATAATAGATTCCGCTCTTCCTTCCGCCTTCCCCATGTCGTGTACATATTCATCCTCTGCCCTGCGGTCTCTTATTGCTTTCAAATGTTCTTCGTACATATACCGCAATGTTTTACCAAGACTCATTGTTTTAAGCTCCCTAATCGCTTCGTTAATCCCTGCGCTTTTAGATTTAATCATTTTAAGGTCCTCCTCATTTTCCGCATTGAACAGCCGTATCCAGTCGTCAACCGATCCCGCTCCATTTAGTGTTTTTCCTAACTCAATGATATGTACTTCAAACAGGTCTGTCAGGTCTTTCCCGTTTTTATCGCGCAGCCTGTATATCGTATGATATTCATCACTGTCTACCAAATCAAAATCCAATATACTGATGCTTATGCACTTGCGCAGTCTGTCGTAATCCTGTCCTGACCTTAAATCGTCAGTATACATTTTTGCCAGATAGAATAATGTCCTCTTCGTCCAATTCTTCTGTACCCTTACCTGCATTTCAATTCCTGCTTTGGCATCTTCCGCCAGCTTAATGTTCAGCGCCAAATCCATAATTCCCAGTTTTTGCATACGGTAGCGTTTCCATAAAAACGGCGTTGTAAGACGTACGGATTTTATATGTTCCATACGAATACCAAGCACGTCGCTGATAAACTGTTTTCTGACGTTTTCATGTGTAAACAGTTCCTTGAACGCATAATCGTTTTTTAAAGAAATCAACTTCATGTTCCCTCCTGTTCCACAGGAGAAAAACAATGTATGCACACTTGAAAATCTCCTGCTTTTATTTTGATAAGTAAATGGAATAAAAGCATAGATTTTCTGAAAAACATAAGAATGTCTGATTTGATATAATAATCTAGAAAGTGATATGCTTTGTACTTATTTTAGCACATTTGTCGCTATTGTCAACTAAATTACAACATATTTCTCACTTATTTTTACACAAATCCCTGTTCCAAACGAACATAATCGGCAACCGAAGCTATGTACTCACTGTTGGTCGGTCTGTTATGTCCTACGCTGTTGCCATAGCCAAACAGCTTTTTAAACAGTTCACAGTTTCCTCTTTCCCACGAAACCTCGATTGCGTTTCTAATGGCGCGTTCAATCTTCTGGTCTGTCGTCATATACTTTTTGGCCAAATCCGGATACAGCAGTTTGGTTACGCTGCCTATTAGCTCCATATCTTCCACGCACATACCGATTGCCGTCCGCAGATATTGATATCCTTTCAGATGCGCCGGTATGCCAAGCTCTAACATCAGAGCGGAAATCATCGTTTCCGTATCCGTTCTTACTACCGTACTACTCTCCATTGTATCATTCCCCTTTATGATATATTTCGATAATATATCCTGTATCTGAAAAAAGCATATCACAAAATGACAAATTCTGTAAACTGTAAGGTATCGCGGTGCGATGAATGTCGTTTTTTCCATACCTCTACTCTATAAATACTGCCGCTTGTCACAGTCCTGCAGCGCCTCTACAATCTTTTTGACTTCCTGCGCTCTGTTCTTATCACAGACAAGCACCGCATCCTCCGTCTCTACGACGATAACGCTGTCTAATCCGATTGTCGTTACCAGTTTGTCTTTCGCATAAATAATGCAGTCATGGGTATCAATATGCACCTGTTCTCCATAAGTGATATTACCATACTCATCCTTATCGTATAACGCCTCCAGCGCATCCCAGCTCCCTACATCGCTCCAGCCAAAATCACCTTCTAACACCAGTACCTTATCTGCACGTTCCATAATGCCGTAATCTATGGAAATCTTCGGAATCTGCGGATAAACCTCCTGAATCACTTCCTGCTCCTTTGACGTGTTAAGAGCCTTTCCTATCTTTTGCAGACAACCATAGACATCCGGTAAAAGCCCTTCAAAATAACGCATAATGACCGAGGCTTTCCAGATGAACATACCGCTGTTCCACAAATATTCTCCTGACAAAAGATACTCTTTCGCCTTTTTTAAATTCGGCTTTTCCACAAAACTTTTGACACGGTAATAACCATCCTGTGATTTTTCCTCCTCATGACGGATATACCCATATCCGGTTGAGGGAAACGTCGGCTGAATGCCGATTGTCACCAGCGCGTCCGTCTCCTTTGCCGTTTGGATGGCATCTGCAATCACTTTTTTATAAACATCAGTCTTTTTGATATAATGGTCAGAGGGCAGAATACACATAATGCCGTCGCCGTACTTTTGCAGAATCTCCATGGCCGCATAGCCTATACATGCGGCCGTATTCCTTGCCGCAGGCTCCGCCAGTATATGTCCGGCGCTTATCCTGCCTGACGTCGCTTCCAACATCAATTCCGCCTGCGCTACATTCGTTACGATGAAAATATCTTCTTTTTCTACATTGCCTTCCAGCCTGTCGATTGTCTCATTTACCATCAAATCTTTTCCGGTCAGGTTCAAAAGCTGCTTCGGCAGTTCCTGCCTGCTTAACGGCCAAAAACGGGTTCCGCCTCCGCCTGCCATAATCACTCCATATGTTTTCATTCTCTACTATTCTCCGTTTTTCTGCATGATACCGGTTGATGCGGCTTACATACGCGCCTTCTCGACATTTTCCTTAAACCAGTCGTAGGCAAGCTGTACGCCCTCTTCCAGTTCCACTTTATGCTGCCAGCCAAGCCCGTGCAGTCTCGTAACATCCGTCAGCTTACGCGGCGTACCGTCCGGCATGTCCTGATTCCAGACAATTTCTCCCTGATAGCCGACCGTTTTCTTTACCAGTTCCGCAAGTTCCTTAATCGTTACTTCCTTACCCGTTCCAATATTGACATGACTTTCTCCGCTGTAATTTTCCAGTAAAAATACACAGGCGTCCGCCATATCCTCTACATATAAAAACTCCCTTAAAGGCGTTCCCGTTCCCCAAAGTTCCACCGTCGGCGCGCCGTTTACCTTTGCTTCATGGAATTTCCGAATCATGGCGGGCATAACGTGCGAGCCTTGTAAATCATAGTTATCATACGGTCCATAAAGATTGGTCGGCATACAACTAATAAAATCATCCCCGTACTGGCGTTTAAAAAATTTACACATTTCAAGCCCTGCAATTTTGGCAATCGCGTATGCCTCGTTCGTCACCTCCAGCGGTCCTGTTAAAAGTGCGTCCTCCGGAATAGGCTGCGGCGCCATCTTGGGGTAAATACAAGTGCTTCCCAGGAATAATAATTTTTTTACCTGAAAATCATGGCAGCACTTAATCACGTTGCATTGAATCTGCATATTTTCATAAGCAAATTCCGCCGGAGCCGTATTGTTGGCGTTGATGCCGCCTACTTTCGCCGCCGCCAGTACCACTACGTCCGGTTTTTCTTTTTCAAAAAATTCCCTGACTGCCGCCTGACTGGTCAAATCCAGTTCCTTGTGCGTCCTGCCAATGATATTGTCATAGCCCTTTGCTTTTAAGTTCCTGACAATCGCGCTGCCTACCAGTCCTCTGTGTCCTGCTACATAAATTTTATCTGTTTTGTTCATGGTGTTTTCTCCTTTTCTTTCTTGTATATGATTTTTATATGTATCGATTCGTATGCGCAAGCGTTTATTCCCTTACCAGATTTCCCGTCAGTGCATTATAAAAAAGAGGATATTCCTTATACAGCCTTATCGGAACCCCTTTCTCATCCAAAAAACAATGCTCTGAAAAAGCTTCGCACACAATATTGCCCTTATCATTTTTCATGATGTACTTTAACTTCAATTTCACTCCCTTAAATTCCCTAACCGTCACTTCTATATCCACCGCCTCTGAAAATGTTGTCGGCTGCATATATTTACACTCAACCGCAACCACAGGGGAAATAATTCCCTCTTCCTCCAGTTTTGCATAATCCCATCCGATTTGCGCCAGAAAATCTATGCGTGCCTCCTCCATCCAACGGATATAGTTTGAGTGATGTGTAATTCCCATTTTATCGGTTTCATAATACTGCACAATATGTCGATACATTTTAATCTCCTCACATATTTATCTTTTACTTAGGCGTTTGCGAAACGCCGTAAGCCGCATATTTACGGCATTTTTTGACTATAAAAAATAGATAACTCCTCACCGGATATGGTATAATAGAATTGTCCAGAAACCATTAACCCTGCACCCAAGAAAGGAGTTACCTGATACCATGATACCACATAAACAGCTCTCTTTAGGAGATTTTTTTACAGATTGCCAAAATATTTTTGAAAATGACAAACCTGCGTTCCTGTCTCTGTTGGAAAACCATATTGACCTCGATGAGATCATTCCTGCTTCTTTTTACAGCCATTTCTATGCATCAACGGGCAGAACCCGTAAATACCCTTTAAAAGCTATGCTCTGGTCACTCATTATCCAGCGCATTTTCTCTATCCCAACCGACCAGCTTTTGCTTACTTTCCTCAATTACTCCAGGCCCCTCCGTGAGTTCTGCGGTTTCTCCAAAGTCCCTGATGCTTCCAAGATCACCCGTTTTAAGCAGGAGTTCCTGTCGGACTTACAATCGGTCTTTGATAACCTCGTTAATCTCACCGAACCGATTTGCCAGGCCATCGACTCCGCCAAAGCCGATATGACCATCTTTGATTCTTCCGGCATTGAGGCATTCGTCACGGAAAACAATCCCAAATATGCCAACCGCATCATCAAACAGTTAAAAGCCTATGCTAAAGCGCAGGGATTTGATAAATCCTATGACCCTTACAAAGCGGCCTATGGTTTCATGCCTTCCCATGCATCCTCCAATCCGGAGATCAAACAGCTTTATATCAACGGCCATTTCTGCTATGTCTTCAAGTTTGGCATCATCACTAACGGTCTCGGCATCATCAGGCATATTTCCTTTTACAACAAGGACTTCACGGCATCCCATCCTGAGATTGTCACCGGGAAGAAATCCGATTCCCCGGACGAGGACAAAAGCATCCATGATGCAAGGCTCCTAATCCCAACCCTGCAGGATTTTTTCAGGAAACATCCCCTCATCAATCCAAAGACATTTCTCGGAGATGCCGCTTTTGATTCCGTTTGGATTTACGAGTCTCTTTTATCCGGAAATGCTTTCGGGGATAACCGCAGGTTTTCTAAGGCTTATATCCCGCTAAATGAACGCTCCAAACTGAAGAACCCTGATTTCACAATTACCCCGGATGATATTCCCTGCTGTTCCCGTGATCCAAACCTTCCTATGAAACCGGAAGGGAATGCTGTGAAATCGCACGGCTCCTTACGCTATAAATTTGTCTGCCCCAAAATGAAATGGCTGCACGACAGTTCCTCCGGCAAAAATACCCGCCATTGCTACTGCGAAAACCCCTGCACAACATCTGGCTGCGGAAGGATGGTATATATCCAGCAGGACAACCATTTCAGAGCTTATCCCGGCACTATCCGCGGAACAGAAGAATGGAAGGATACATACAAAATACGCACCGTTGTGGAACGTGACATCAACCATATCAAAGAAAACCTCTGTCTCGCCGGGCGTCGCACCCAGAATGAAAAAACATTGTATGCCGACCTGATCCTCGCTGGAATAACACAGCTCATTTCCGTCGTGCTGGCTGACAAAATACATCAGCATCAATACATCCGTAGCC
Source organism: Bacillus sp. (in: firmicutes) (assembly GCA_023666125.1). Taxonomy (GTDB): domain Bacteria; phylum Bacillota; class Clostridia; order Lachnospirales; family Lachnospiraceae; genus UBA3282. The sequence goes on from JAMPCN010000002.1 coordinate 82,078, forward strand.
TAAAGCCCCTTATCGCTTAGGTCTTACCAACTCAATATTGCCAAGACTTTATTAAGTGCGCCTAAAAATAGAGTTTATCGCTGTTTCATCTGAGGATTCGTGGCTTAGCACGAATCCCTGCCTGTTTTCGTTCAAGATTGCAAACGAACGGAGTGAGTTTCGCAATTACCTATTATCTTTTACTTATATGCCTTTTCTGTAAAATTAAAATCGTCTATTTCCTATATTTCATTTCAATCCTAAAATACGCAATTATCATCCCAATCATTAAAACTACTGCCGCTAACACAGTAAAAATGAAGATAGGCGAATTTTGCTCCGCAAACAAAAATGGTATGCCAATCAGTTCCAATACAAACGCCGCCGCAAACCATATAACAGATACCGCGCGGTTATAAGCTGCCACATCTTGCACTACCGGCGGTTTTACAAAAGTAAAAAAGCCCACCGCCTCATGCGATTTACAGCAGCTAATTCCTATCGCGGCATAAAAGCCTGCAACAATAGACCATGTGATAAATCCTATTATCATCCTGATTACCTCCCCTGATTTTCTCTTTTCATTGTTTTTTGTTTTCCGTAGGCAGGGCAAAACCGCAATTTCCATTCTATATAACATTTCCTACACGATAACATTCACTAATATAATCCCGCGGCTGATAGTAAAAATCTGAGTTGTAATTTGAAATAGCCTCATCAATCCAAGATGTATATACTTCTATTAAAGTCTTAATTAAATCTTGCCCGCATACATCTTCAATCAATCTCTCGTAAACCTCGCCTATTGTCCAATAGTCGGGAATATCATATTTACATTTTGCCAAGTTATCAAAACCTCCCATTTGAATGCCACAGGAAGAAATAAACTCATCCGCTGTTTTTTCTATCGGTTCACAATGAAAAACATCTGCATACTTATAAATACGGCACAATGTTTTCTCTCCAAGCGCTAAAACGACTGTCTCCCGTTTCTGTCTCTGCCGTCTGCCGATAAATTCAATCAAACTACACAGAAAGAATAAATTACTGTCATTCTTCAATACTTACTTCACATCCTTTCAAAAAAGTTAATGTTGATAATGCATTCTCCGTATGAAAACTAATCTGATGAGTAGGCTTTTTAAATTTCGCTAATACCCAAAAAGCCTCGCGAGAAATCTTCCCGTCAACAAGATTTTGTACATAATTAAAAATAGTATCATTCGCCATGGGTCCCTCTACAATATCATATGAATGAGGTTTTCCCAACCTACAAGACACTATAAAATCCAACCATTCTTCCGTCATTTCTGAAAACTTTAATATCTTTAATGTTTCATTGGGTTTATAGACATATTCATTTATCACGCCTACGTCATTATATCGCACTGCCCACCGCTTCACCTGCTCTCTTAGTAATGTACAATAAAAACCATAATAAAAATCCTTGTGAAATTTTGCAGTACGAATTTCCGGATGTTCAACAATTTGCCTGCTGCCATGGTATAAAATAATATTTTGCCCCATATTTTAATTACTCCTCTATATTTCAAGATAAATCCAAAATCACACTTCCCGCACCAATGCGTACATCTTCATATCGACAACCCTGTCGTTTTTTACCGCATTGCTTCTCAAAGTCCCCTCATATTGAAAACCCGCTTTCTCAAGCACTCTGCAAGATGCGTCATTATGTGCAAACGGCTCTGCATAAATACGGATAATATCGCTCTTATCAAAAACATATGCACAGATTTGTTTTACCGCTTCGGTCATAATGCCTCTGCCCCAATATTCTTCCGCGATATAATATCCCAACTCGGCAGTCTGTTTATGTATATTCTCCTGACGAAAAACCCCAATGCTTCCAACCACTTTATCATCCGCTGTAATAGCGAAAGCAAACGTTTCATTTTCGTCTGCGGAAAGCATCGCCGAAATATAGTCTTTTCCATCCTGTTCGGTATAAGGATATGGTAAGCCGTTCCTTAAATTATCCTGTACTTTTTTATTGGAAAGCGCTGCTGCTAATTCTTTCGCGTCTGATAATTCCCATTTTCTTATTTTACAAGTCATTTTCTCTCCTCCTTTTGATTTGATGTCCTGCCATTAATCAATAATCGTTTTCACCCATTCTACCATGGGTCCCTCTTTATGAATATCTATATATTTCCGAAACAATTCCCTACTTTCCGCTTCCATAATTCCTGACGTAATGGCAGGAAGAGAAAAAGATGATTGTATATGGTGTGCATCCCAGGTTTCCTTAGCCCATTTCGCTGCGCCATCAGAGTGCGCGTCAAGCGAATAATACACTTTCCCGACAAATGTTGATATTGCCGCGCCTAAGCACATCATGCAAGGTTCTAAATTCGTAAACAACTCCATCTGCCTTTTTTCTTTTACGCTTATTTTTTTCTTATCCAGTTCCATCAACGCTTTAAGTTCAGCATGAACCAATAATCTTTTATCTTCTATTTCTGACGCATGGCTCTGGGCTATTATCGTGTCATTATGAAATATGATACATGCTATTGGCAATTCATTTTTTTCTAATGCTTTTTCAGCCAGGTTAATAACGAGAGTCATTTTTTCATTTACGGTCATATTTTTTCCCTCCAACATCCAGAGCATTGCATCGGCTGTGTGTTTTTACGGGTTCCCTAAAACTCAAACGGTAATCTCAATCTGGTTGCCCTCTACTCCTACCATACAGCTTTCATAATAACCATCACCGGTCATTCTGGAACCGCTTACCACTTCATAACCATCTTTTCTCAGTCGCTCTGTCAGTTCGTCTACTTTCTCTTTACTGCCTACGGAAAATGCAATATGAATATATCCTGTTCGCTGCAAGTCTTTTTTGGCATCCGCCATTGCAGGTTTGTTCATAATTTCCAGTCGTGCTCCATCATCGAATGTCAGAAAATAGGAGCGAAAATCTGTCTTTCTATTATAATAACCGTCGTTTGACACCGCGCCGAAATACTTTTCAAAAAAATTTTTTGTACTTTCAAGGTCATTGACGTACATTGCGATATGTTCTATCTTCATTATTATTACCCCTCATGCAGCGCCTCATAAAATGAATAATCCACCCATCCGCTTATATTCTCCAACGCGCCCTCTTCCAGTTCTTTCACCATCAAACAATCCGGGTGCGGCAGTTTTATATTCGGTCCTGCCTCTATCCCGTATTGATAACTTGAACGGAATCCGCGCGGATTATAATTTTTCGGATTGCCCTCCACAAGTACCGCTTTAAATCCTAATTCTTTTGCCTTGACAAATCCAAATTCCAATAATTCCTTTGAGATATGCATCCTTTGTAACTCCGTCTTAACGGCAACAGGCGTGAGTATCAACAGTTCATCTTCATATTTACCCTCAATATGAAATCTTGAAAACATCGCGTAGCCGATAATCTCGTCCAATTCATTTACCATAATAAATTCCAGTTCGGGAATATAGTATTTTTTGCTTCTTATTTCTTCCACAAGTGTCCGAACAGTCTTACCCTCTTCAGGGCTGTCATATTTTGTAAAAACATCCTCCACCAGTTCAAGCGCGGGAACAAGGTATTTGCTTTCCATAGATTTTATGATTCTTTCCATTTTTTCTCCTCATTCTATTTATCATCCGCCCGCTCATATACAGGCTTTCTTCATTCCGCCTTAATCTATCCCCTTACATCCCGCACATCAACTCATACAATCCGGGTATCGCCGATGTCGCTAAAATCTGTATCACCGTTGCCACATCAATCAGCGCATGTCCTGCCATTATCGGCACGGGATTTCTTTCTTTATCATAATACCAACACAATATCAAAGTTAATGGCAGAAAAGAAAGAAAACGATAAATAATATATCTTAAATCAAATAATGTTGGAATGAAGCTATGCTGCAATGCAAAGAAAAAAGCCGGAACGATAACCGCCCATTTTTTACTTTGTATCTGATTGACGCCGCATCCCAAATACAGTCCATCCTCTGCAAACGCCGTTGTTACCGGCAGAACAACCACATTGATAATAGCTGCCCATAGTGGTATGGGCGCAATCATCATCGGCGCCGCATAGGGAATCACTCCATAACAAATAAACCCTGCCAGATACATTCCTGCCATTCCCACAATGAATATCAGAAATGAGATTCCCACTATCTGCTTTACTTTTGTATGTCCTTTTTGATAATGAATCAATTCTCCAAAACTGCTTTTATTCTTTTTTGTCATAACACAAAGCATTACTATAATTACAATATTTACCGCACTGGCTATCATCGACCAATAATGACTGATATCTGCAAGACTTTGTTTTGTCAGCGCCGATACCGCCGCAAATATCAGGATAAAAATAATACAGCGTATTGGCAGTAAGTAAACCATCTATATCATCTCTCTTCCTACAATTCATCCTACAAAACCATAATCAGGCTTCCCGCGCCAATCAGTACACAGCCAAGAACGGATTTCAATGTAAATTCCTCATGTAAGAATACAAACGCCAATACCAATGTTAAAACAACGCTCAACTTATCGATTGGTACAACTTTGGACACATCCCCCGTTTCCAATGCCTTATAATAACACAGCCATGACGCGCCTGTTGCGATACCTGACAATATCAAAAAAATCCAGCTTTTTTTACTGATTTCCTGCAATCCCTTTTGCGCATGAGTCAAAAAAACCATCCCCCATGCCATAAGGACCACAACCACCGTCCTTATCGCCGTCGCCAGATTGGAATTTACCCCGTTTATGCCGACTTTTGCCAATATGGACGTAAGCGCCGCGAATACCGCGGATAATACTGCAAATAAAAACCACATATAATAGCCCCCTTCCAATCGTCATAAACCCGTTTTCTTCGTCCGGCTCTTCTTTCCCATCGCCAATCGATAGCTTTCCTCAATCCCTGCCTTTAATTCCTCATCTGAAATACCGCCGTCCAATACTATGGTATACCAGCTTTTCTTGTTCATGTGCCAACCCGGATAATAATGTTGCCTGGATAAAATCTCCTCCGCCTCGGACGAATCCATCCTCAGGTCTATGATTTCCACTACCTTATCTGTATCAAGACCAATTTTATTTCCCATGACAGTCATAATAATGCCATACCATTTTTCATTGTCTTTTCTACGCCATATGGCATTATCCGGAGACTTTTCCCAAAGAAATTCCAGCTCATCCCCGTAAGTTTCTTTTACAAACTGAATCGCCATCTGTGCCTGCGTAGTTTTAAATATTTCTTCCATATAACAATTTTTTACAACATCACGAAGTGCCTGTTCAATGGCGGTTCTAATCTCACCAATATAAGCTCCCGTAGCATTCGTTTTATAAAGAACATAAAGTTCCCCGCTTTCTTTCTCTCTCAAATTGGTATCAACCATTCCATTTTTATCAATTTGAACGGTCAGCATGAACTCCCCGTTTTTTATCTCGGTAATATATTGATAGTAATCTCCTTTATTCTCAAAACCATAGGCAGTCAGTTTCTCTAAAACCAGCTTTTTTCTTGCAAAAATTTCATCGAACATATCCTATTCTCTCCACGCCCTACAATTCATGATAATACGGACAAATATTTTCATAATGTCCATCTTTCATACGAAACCCCTGAGGGATTGTTCCCAGCTGAATAAATCCAAGTCTTTCATATAAATGCCTTGCATGAATATTGGATTCTACTACGGCATTGAACTGTAATACTTTAAATCCATGCAGTTTTCCCTGTTTTAAGCAATCCATAACAAGCTTTTCTCCGATATGCAGCCCACGGCTGTCACCGCATACGGCGTAGCTGGCGTTACAGATATGCCCACACCGTCCGACATTATTAGGGTGTAAAATATAAAGTCCCAGAACCTTTCCACTTTCATCTTCCGCCACCGCACTATACGTCTGCTCTGCAAAAAAGGCATTCCCGGAATCAGAATCCAAAAGATTCTCCTGCGGGAATGCAATCCCCTCCTCCACAACTTCATTCCAGATTGTAATCATGGAGTCGATATCGCTTTCTTTATACTGTCTTATCTTCATGGTCGTTCCTCTTTCAAAAATCTCCACTTATTATCTTTTTCATCATTCCCGAAAATAAAACCCATCCCCTATCGCATCGCCCCGCAGCCCAATCTTCGCCCGCGCCGGTGAAGAAGGGAAACTTTCATACCCCGTCTGGTCGCCTGTAACCGGATAATAAAAAATGGCGCCGTCAATTTCATAACTCTGCGTTTCGTAATTATCATAATCTTTCTGGTAAACCCAGTAATCATTTACATAAGCCGCCGCCAGTTCCTTTCCGAACATTACCGCCTTATAAACAAAGAAAAAGCAAATACACATCATGCACGCATATTCCAAATAACGCCGATATCCCTTTCTTTTTCCTCTGCTGCCTGCCCCATCCCGCAAAACACCGCTGTGAAAAAATTCTGTCGCTATATCTCCCCAGATAACAGCCGGTGTCAGATATACATAGACACAACCATACCTGATAAGCGGTGAAGAAAACAGCCAGAACAGAAAACATACGGAAACGACACCCTCCAATAACAAACGGTTCCATATGTCAGACTCCCGCCACAACGCTTCCTTATTCTCCATCCCAATCTCCGACCCGGATATCTCTCCTGGTCTGCGACAATATTTCCACAAGACAACAATCAGCCGCACCGCCAAAACCAGAACCGATACTAACGCCGCCAAAACCAGAAGTTTATCCATACCGCCTATATCCCGGAACCACTCTGGCAGCCACTCACGAACCGGCATATCAAATTTCGTCACATCATGATAGCCCCTGCCCCAGACCTGAATCTCTTTCGCATCATAATCCGCAACGCCTTTAGGAATCTTCCAGTCCACCGCAAATAAATCAATTCCCGTAAACGGATATACCAGCCAGCCCGATAAAAGAACATTTCGTACCAGAAACGGCAGTACCGTTATAATACCCAGACTAAGATATATGCCGATTTCTTTCCATCTTTTTTCCCGCAATAATGTTACGGCGGGTTTTATCACCAATAATATAATCAGCGCGGCGGAAAGTTTCAGCGTCAATAAAAACACGCCCAACACACACAACATCGCGTACGGGAACACCGCCTGCTCTTTTTCCTCTAATAAATCCATCCAGCGGATAATAAGATAAAACGCCGTTAATACCATAAAATAATCCGATGCCGGAGATACCATTTCATCAAAAATAATCAACAGATAATATATGCCTGCTGCTCTGGCAAAATCAGACGCCCGTAGAGACTTTCTTTTCACAAGCCCTAAAAGCCGAGAACAGACCACGGCAAGCAATAAGGCAAAAAAACCAGCCGCTGCATGATAGGAACGCCCGCCCAAAAAAGCAAAACTATAGAGCGCGGACAATGCAAAAGAAGCGCTGTTATAGGCAAGCCTGCAATGTAAATTTCCCAGCCCTTTTACGGCTCCATACTCTTCAATCCAGCGGATGCTCTGCGCATGGTACAGACCGGTATCATAATGAATGATGCCTCTTGATGTTCCATAGGCAAATAAAAAGAAAAGGCAGAGAAAAACAAGCAGCTTGGTGAAGCCTTTCTGTCCATCCGCCTGCTTTTCACTGTCCTTACAAAGCGCCTGCCAAATCCGCGTCAAATCCTCCCGTATCTTCTTGCGAAAGGCTATGGCAATGACTAAGCAGATGACTAACAAAATAACATTTGCCCAAAGCCCCACCGGCGCAAAGACGCTAAAAATCTGCGCATACACCGTCGCGCCAGCCAGCCCGCACATCACATAACTGTCCGGCCGTTTTACCTGATATGGGCAGATAAGAGTCAGGCACGTTAAAATACCATATCCCAATAAAAAGGCAGTCGCCATCATATAAAACCATATTAAAATAACAGACAGCATACCAATAACCATGCCTTTCCCAACATCAACTCACAGTTGGAAAGATTTTATTCTTTCAACTTTTCTTTTTGTTCTTACTCTTATATTCTTTACAGCTCATTCCCGCAATTTCTTTCAAATCCGCATCCATCATCATTGCGACAAGACCTTTGAAATCGACGTTTCTTTTCCATCCTAACTCTTTCTCGGCTTTTTCGCAATTTCCCCACAAAAACTCCACTTCTGCGGGACGGTAAAATTCCGGATTGACGTCTACCAGCAATCTGCCGATCTCCGCGTCATATCCTTTTTCATTCACGCCGGTTCCCTCCCACCTGATATGAATGTTCAGTTCTCCGAAAGCCGCCTCGACAAATTCCCTGACCGTATGCGTTTCATTTGTCGCAAGGACATAATCATCGGGCTTATTCTGCTGTAACATAAGCCACATACCCTGCACATAGTCGCCCGCAAATCCCCAGTCCCGTTTGGCGTTCATGTTTCCAAGGGAAAGCTTTTCTTTTTTACCCGCAATAATATTGGCAATCGCCAGCGTGATTTTTCTGGTAACGAAATTCTCGCCTCTTCTGGGCGATTCATGATTGAATAAAATTCCGTTGCAGGTGAACATATTATAAGATTCCCTGTAATTGACCGTAATCCAGTAGGAATATAATTTTGCCGCACCATAAGGACTCTTAGGATAAAAAGGCGTCTTTTCGCTCTGCGGCGCCGTTTCCGGAATACCGCCGAATAATTCGGAGGTGGATGCCTGATAATATCTGCAGTTTCCGCCGTTGACCCGAATCGCCTCCAAAAGTTTTAATGTGCTTACCCCTGTCGCCTCCGCCGTATACTCCGGCACTTCAAAAGAAACGCCAACGTGTGACTGCGCCGCCAGATTATATACTTCCGTCGGTCGAATCTCCGCAATCAGACGCATCAGATTACTGGAATCCGTCACATCCGCAAAATGCAGGAAAAATTTTATTTTATTATAATCCGATTTCAAAATATGGTCTATTCTTGCCGTATTGGTAATGCTGTGCCTGCGAATCAAACCATGCACCTCATATCCTTTATCTAATAAAAATTCCGCCAGATAGGAACCGTCCTGCCCCGTAATACCTGTTATCAATGCTACTTTCCGCATAATCGATTATCCTCCAATCTTACTCCGTCTACAATGTTTGTGTAACATTTTGCTATTCCATATGGGAGTATACTATTGTATAATATTTGTATCAACATAAAATATTGCGGCAAAATAGTAAAATATTGCTATCAGGGAAAGGATAATAAAAAATGGCTAAATCTACTTCCAACCGTATCATTACAACGCCCTCCTCCTATGCCAAGGAACACTATTTATATGTACAGGAAGTCGGCACTTTGCAAAGCTTGGAGCCGCATATCAGCCAAAGGCAGAACCTAAATTCCTATCTTTTTTTTATTGTGTTAGAGGGCAGCGGATATGTTTCCTATGACAACAGCCGTTTTCATATTACTGCGGGCGACTGCATCTGGTTAGACTGCACCAGACCGTATTCCCATGAAAGCAGCGCCACGGATCCATGGAGTTTGATGTGGGTGCATTTTTATGGAAAAGAAGCCTCTTCCTACTATGCAAGTTTTTTGAACCACTCCTGCCCCTTTTTATTCCATCCGCAGAATGCGGCGGCATTCACAGACACTTTGGGGCATCTATATCAACTCCATGCCTCAAAGCCGTCTTTAATGGAATTATACGCCAACCGCTATCTCACAGACCTTATTACTTTATGCTTTACCGAAAACACGATGGAGAATCAGGAAAACTCTTCCATCCCTGCCAAGCTGGAACAGATACGCGCCTATCTTGACGAGCATTATGCCGAAAAAATAAATCTGGAAGACTTATCTTCCAGATTCTTTATCAGTAAATTTCATCTCTCCAGAGAGTACAAAAAAATATACGGCATCACGCTTGGAAATGATTTAACCTCCAAACGTATTTCCCATGCCAAATCCATGCTGCGGTTTTCGGACGCTTCTGTGGAGAGCATTGCGTTAGACTGTGGTTTTCAGGACGCGGGATATTTTATTAAAGTATTCAAAAAAGCGGAAAGCATGACGCCGCTAGAATACCGTAAAAAATGGTAACCTCTGCAACAGCCTCTTAAATCGGCAGCATAAACTGACAGGTCAAAAAACCAATAACGATTCCTAAAAGCGCTCCTATCCATACTTGTAACGGCGTATGCCCGACAAACTCTTTTAACTTATCCTCGACCGACATTTTTGTTCCCATTTCCCGGAATAATGTCATCATCTCATTTAACACCCTGGCCTGAATCCCGGTCTCTCTCCTGACGCCCATGGCATCATGCATAACGATAATCGCCATAATAACCGATATGGCAAAGGCGAAGCTTTCACTGCCATATTGGATGCCTGCCGCCGTTGCCAGAGCGCATACGGTCGCCGAATGGGAACTCGGCATCCCGCCGCTTCCCACCATCCGTTCCCATACAAATTGCTTGGTAATCAGAAGATGTATGATTGTTTTCAAAACCTGCGCTACAAACCAGCCCAGGACGCCCGCCACCAGAACGGGATTTTGAATCAGCCCTGTTAAAAATGCCATATTGTTTGCAATCCCTTCTATATTTACTATTGCTCTTTCATATATTTTGCAATCGCATCATGCCAGTCTGCAAACATGAAATCCGACGTCAGTTTAAACATATAATTTTCCAAAATAGAATATGCCGGACGCGGCGCTTTCGCTCCAAACTCTTCCGTAGTAATCGGCTCCACTACTGTCTTTTTCCCTGCCAGCCGGAAAAATTCCTCCGTAAACTCCGCCCAACTGCAGCTTCCTTCACAAGTGCCATGGAAAAGACCATAATTTTCTGTCGGCAGCAGATACGCTATCGCCTTTGCCAGTTCCTCCGCGCTTGTGGGCGAGCCTACCTGATCTTTTACGACGCGCACCTTATCATTCGTTTCCGACAGCCGCAGCATCGTTTTCACAAAATTTTTTCCGTCTCCGTAAAGCCACGCTGTCCGGATAATAAAATATCTCTCTGCAAACTCTTTGACAAAATTTTCACCTGCTAATTTTGTCCTGCCATACATTCCCTGCGGTCCAACCGCATCAAACTCCGTATAGGGTCTGTTTCCTTTCCCGTCAAACACATAATCCGTAGAAATATGAATCAGTTTCGCATCTGTCTCCGTTGCCGCAATACTTAAATTTCTTGGCCCTATCGCATTAATTCTGTATGCCTTGTCCGCCTCTGTTTCACACGCATCTACACCTGTATGCGCCGCACAGTTGATAATGGCATATGGTTTTATCTCTCTTGCAAATGACATGACTTCGTCTATGTTCGTAATATCCAGTTCCCCTACATCCGTATTTACCAGTTCATAATTTCCGTCTTTTGCATACAGTTTATTCACGGCTTTTCCTAATTGCCCGTTACATCCTGTCACGATAATCTTTTCCATTACCTTTTCCTCCATCTATTTTCTTTTCATAAAATCCGCTTATCATACTTTTCATCATACATCTAAATGGGTATATTTGTAAAGAATATAGAAAGGATACCGCCATATTTTGTAATTTTTCCCAATTTCATCCAACATTTTGTATATTTTTTCAAGTATTTTCTAGTGACGAGTCCTTTTTCTTGTGCTATAATAACAGTTGTAGTTTTTTACATCAACTACATTGATAGAACAACAGGGGTATTTCCCAACAAGAAAGAGAGGATTTCAGATGAAAAGATTGCAAGCGCTTCTTCTTGTAGCCTTATCTTCTACTCTTTTACTATTTGGCTGCGGCAAAGAACAGGAAAGAGAAGAGGTTATTGAACCCATTGTTGAACAGGTAATCATTGATGAACCTGAAACCGTAGCAGACCAAGAGGAAGAACAAGAAGAAACAACGGATGAAGACGTTCCGCCACAAGAGGGAATGGTTCGCAGCCGTATTACAAATGAATGGGTTACGGAAGAGGTAAACAATACGCGTCCTGTTACCGTTATGATTCCCAATACAAAAACCGCTGCGCAATATGGTATCTCCAATGCAGATATATTATATGAATGCAATGTCGAGGGCAGCATTACCAGACTGATGGCATTGTTCCAGGATTGGAGCGATTTCGACAGACTCGGCAATGTCAGGAGTTGCCGTGACTACTACATATACTGGTCTTTTGAGTGGGATGCTTTTTACATCCACTTCGGCGGTCCATTCTATATTGACGAGGTTATCAACCGTCCTGATACGGATGATATCGATGGATTGTCCAGCAGCAATTTCTGGCGTGCCAACGATACCGGAAATTCAACCGATAACGCTTACGTTGATACAGAGGGCATCAAGGCGGATATCGATAAACTTGGGTACAGCATGACATACCGTGACGGTTATGCCGATGAGCAACATTACAAATTTGCTCCTTTTGATACGCCGAACACATTAGAGCAGTACAGCGACGCCATTACGGCAAATAAAATTGATATGTCGCCTACTTATCCGGTGACGAACTGCTATTTTATCTATAACGAAGAGACCGGATTGTACGACAGATACCAGCATTTATCGGGGTCCGCCGACGGACCGCATGTCGATAAGGCAAACGGTGAGCAACTGGCATTCAAGAATATTTTAATCCAAAACACGTATTACGAGGTGCGTGACCAGAAAGGTTATCTTGCATTCCAGTGTATTGACTCCACGAAAGACGGATGGTACTTCACAAACGGCAAGGGAATCCATGTGACATGGGAAAAAACTTCCGACTATGGCGCAACCAGATATTATGATGACAGCGGTAACGAAATCGAATTAAACACTGGTAAAACTATGGTTTGCATCGTAGAAGACGGCGATACATTTCTTGTAGATGATAATAGAATAAACTAATATGAACTCAACCGATAAAAAGGCGTTTGCGGACGCCTTTTTATTTTATGTAGCTTTTATGACGTTATATATTCCTCCAAAAATTCCTTTATCTTTTCATAATATGCCTCCGGGTCTTTATCCTGTGCCTGCGCATGTCCGGCTCCCTCGACTATCAATATTTCCTTTAGGCATCCTGCCGCCTCATACAAATCTTTCGTCATCTGCACGGGTATCATCGCATCCTCATCACCGTGGATAAAAAGAGTCGGCGTATTGCTTTTTTGTACTGCATTAAGCGCGGAAGCCTTTTTTAAATCATATCCGCCGCGCAGCTGCAAAGCAACGCAGGCAGAATCCACTAATGGAAATGCAGGCAGATAAAACCACTCCTTTATCTTTTCTCCAAACATGGAATAGGCATCCGTATAAGCGCAGTCCGAAACCACCGCCTTAATATGCACAGAAACGTTATCCTCTCCCGTCATCATAAGCGCAGTGGCGGCTCCCATAGACTGTCCGTGCAATACAATTTCCGCTTCGGAATCCTGCCGTAAAATATAATCAATCCATAGTGTACAGTCAAAATGATCCGTCCATCCCATACCGATAAAATCGCCTTCGCTCTCCCCCTGACAGCGCAAATCAGGAACGATAACATGATATCCCTCTTTATGATACCAGTATGCAAACGGATACATCTCCTCTTTCCATCCGGTATAGCCATGTAAAACCAACACCCATTTATGGCTGTTCCCATCCGCCGGAAACTCTTCCGCGGCTAACGTATAACCATCTTCTGTCCTGGCCGAAAGCTTTTGGCATTTTGCATGTTCCAGCCATGCATTCGTCTCGTTTATCTGTAACTGGCGGTTGACTTTAATATCCGAGGTCTGCACCTGTGCCGCATAACTTTCATCCGTTATCCGCTCAAACGCCTCTAATTTTTTCATAAAAGAGGGAACCAAAGCAGCGCTGACAAGAACGTTTACTAAAACAACATACAAAACCGCTAACACTACTACTATGAGACATACCCCAATAATAATTTTCTTCTTTTTCCCCATCATTTTCCTTTGTACCTGCTAATTTTCCTATTATATATATCATAACATAATATTCGCATAGTTTCTTCCGGTAAATTTCGGATATATACGAAAACAATGGGGCTGCTATTATTGTAAACAATGCCGGAATTGGATTTAACAGCGGCAGTCCTCTATCAAGCATAGTGCAGCCTATCCAGAGGCATCTGACATTTACCAAGAGACGCAGCGTATCGCATAAACCCTGTCTGCATATTTGGACAAAATAGTCAGCTTATCTTCTAACGGATCCATACAATAGAACTCTCCGCCCTTGGCTCCCACAATCAATAAAAACTTTTACTTCATACTCTCCCGTATTTTTCAAATTCTCCCAAAGAAGATTGCCCTCTGTATCATATACATGACAAGATGATAATTCTGCATTTAAAACATCCGGCGTTTTCGTCTTTCCCGACATTGTCAAAACCGAAGCAATACACGTAACAAGACAGCCTGATTTTCCCATTGTATAATTGGAATCCCCTAATGTCTCCTCGAACCATCTTTTATCATCCTGCCGATACATAGCAATTTCTTCCGGCAATTCTACATCTTCTTTAGCCGATACTTTAATGCTTCCTCTAACACGAAATCCTATACATCCCATTAGTATCAACAGGCAGACTATTACAAAACCTGCTATTGCAAAAATGGGCTTTTTCTTTTTGTTAAGTTTTTTGCTCATATTGGGGCATCCTTTTATCTTTTTTATTGTTTTACTTTTCTTTGTACTTTTGTCATAGCATACTTGTCAATGGTATGTTCCGGTAATTATGATATGAGTAACAATCCGCATGAAATCTCATGTATGGAAAAGAAAATAGCACTTTTTATTAAGACATATACCTCA
>JAMPCN010000030.1 GCA_023666125.1 Bacillus sp. (in: firmicutes)
AATATAATCCCATCTCCTGTAAAAGCTCCATTTCAATGCTCGCAAAAGAATACCCTTTGCTGTAGCCCTCCCCGAACGCCGAAATCCATGTTTCCGCGCCAAAGAGCGTATGATAGGTAGACATATTAAAATGCAGGCAGAAAAGAAAATCGGCGTTTACACTCGCGGCATATTCGCAGCGTTCGTCCAAGGTCAAATCCTCGTCGCCCGTCCTTGTCAGATAGACTCTAATGCCCTCATACTGCTCCAATTCCGCTTTCATGGCATTGGCGACAATCAACGTCATCTCTTTCTCCGTATAGTCCTCATACTCCCCGCCAAGGTTTTCCCCGCCGTGTCCGGGGTCGATAACGACAATGACGGGCTGCTCTTCCACCTCTGGCTCCGCCCCGGTCTGCGTGATGGGTACGGGTTCCTGCACCGGCGGCTGCTGCGAGGGTTCCTCCTCCGCCTGTACGGCGTTTCCGCCTGCCAATATCCAAATTATGGAAATCATGAAAAAGAATAAGCCGGCTTTCTTGCGAAACCGGCTTATTGTAAACTTTGAAACTATCAATATCCTACTCCCTTTCCGGTAGATAACACGATTCTACTTTCCCTGTTGTACCATATCCAGATTAATGGCTTCTCCTGTATTCTGGTCGGCATAATCTGCTTCCTGTAAAAGCTTTTCCACACGCTGCGGCATCAGTTCCGCACGGTTAGCTTTCACTACTTCATTATATCCGTTAATCGTATCAAAAAAGCTTTCATAGTGCGCGGTCGTTGTATTTAAAGTGGTTGTCATCAAATTTTCCAGATTGGAGAGCATATCATCCAGATACTGCATGGCCGATGCGCGCATACCGTTTGCCTCAATGGTGGCATTATCCAGAATCTCCTGCGCCTGATGCGTAGCTAACGTTACAACCTCATTGGCCTGCGCATAGGCCTGCTGCATAATTTCATGCTCGTTAATCAATTCGTTGGTATGTACGGTCGCTTCATTAATCAATGCTTCCGCTTTGGAGCGGGCATCATTTAAAATCGCTTCTTTATTCGTTATGATTTTCTGATAACGCTTAATTTCGTCAGGCGTTTTCATCCGCAGTTCCCGCAGAAGTTCATCAATTTCTTCTTTATTCACGATAATATTGGTCTTGGAAAGAGGCTGATATTTGCATCCGTCAATATAATCCTCAATCTCGTCGATTAACTGTTCGATTCTGCTGCTCATCTTTACTCCTTTATATAGCCATATTTTTCATAAACCAGCTTTCCGACAAAATCCGGAACGCACTGTGAAATGTCTCCGTTAAAACTGGCAATTTCCTTGACGCTGGAAGAACTTAAATATGCGTATTCCAGGCTTGTCGTTAAAAAGATGGTATCCAATTCCCCGCCCGACAATTTTCTGTTCGTCTGCGCTATCTGCAGCTCATATTCAAAATCCGTAATGGCGCGAAGCCCCCTGATTGCTACATGAACGCCTTTTTTCTTCGCATAATCAATCAAAAGGCCGCTGAAAGAATCCACTTTTACATTCGGAATATTTTTTGTTGCTTCTTCTAGTATCTTAACACGTTCTTCCACAGAAAACAATGGAGTCTTTGTGTTATTATTCAGCACGCTGACCGTTAATTCGTCAAAAATCTCAGCGGCTCTTTTAATAACGTCCAAATGCCCGAACGTAACCGGGTCAAAACTGCCCGGATAAATTGCTGCTTTCATAACATATCCTCTGCTATTATTTTTTTGTCATATTAGTAATAACTATGTTAATAATAAATCACTTTCACTGAAATGTCTTTAAAAATTTAAAAAAAATTAAAAATTTTAAACTTTTTTCAAAAAAACATGCTTATTTGTCCGGTAGCATTTCTCTTTCGTCACATAAAACCCCAAGCCGTCCACATAAGAAAAATCCGTTTCCAAAAGCGCTTCCACGACAATCAGCGTATTTTCATCCACATAAGGCATTGTCCGAAGAACATCCAAAACCTGTCTTTCATAATCCAGGGTATAAGGCGGGTCCATAAAAATGACGTCCGCCTCTTTTTCGTGGATGCCCGAAAGCGCGCTCAATACATCCTGTTTTAGTATCGTAGCATCGTCGATAAGCCTTGTAAACTTTAAATTTTCCTGAATACAGGCAATCGCGTTTTTATGATTCTCCACAAAATAAGCATGCCTCGCGCCCCTGCTTAACGCTTCTATGCCGATGCCGCCGCTTCCGCTGAATAAGTCGATAAAAACGCAATCCGGCAGATAAGGCTGCAGCATATTAAAAAGCGTTTCCTTAATCCGGTCGGTGGTCGGTCTGGTATCTAAGCCCTCCGGAGTCTTTAACTTAAGGCTTCTTGCCTTTCCCGCAATTACACGCATAGATAACTCCTTCCTGCTTACGGCACACGGACTTTCGTACCCTTGCTGTCACGCCTGCCCGCCTTTAATTTATTGAGTTCTATCATCTTGCCCTTATATTCAATGGTTTTATCATCCGTAGCGCGGGTATAGTATACCGCTTCTATGCTGTCGCCGTTTCCTAATTTCATGCCTCTTACGCCGATGGCTCCCTTTTTCTTCTCCGGAATTTCGTCTACATTGAAGCGTAAAAAGTAACCGTCTTTCGATTGCAAAATCATATGCTGCTGTTCGGTATACGTCACAACGCTTACGACTTCGTCGTCATCCTGTAACTTGGTTGCCGCTACGGTGCGTTTTGTTACATCGAACTCCCCGCCGTCTACAATTTTCAACATTGCAAGTTTTGTTGCAAAAATGACACGATATAAATTCAAATCCGTCTGGCTTGCCGCAAAAATGATGCTTTCTCTTGCAGAATCGTAATTACTGATATTGTCCACGGGAACTCCCTTATCCCTGAATTTGCCGAACGGCAAGTCCGCGGATTTAAAGGTATGGAGCTGTCCGGTATTGGTAAACAGGCATATCTTGCCCGTATTTTTACACGAAAAAACGTATTTATTTTCCGCATGAACGGTCTCTTTGTTGCGTTCGTATGTCTGCATATCAATCGTTCTCGCATAGCCGAAGCGGTCCATCAAAAACATGATGTCCATTTCCTCTATCTGCTTTTCGACATAGACGGCCTCGCTGGCGTTCGTAATTTCCGTCCGGCGCTTCCTGCCGTAGGCGGCTTTGATTTCATCCAATTCGTTGATGATAACCTGCGCCATGGAATCGCGTCTGTCCAGAATATCCTCGTAACGGTAAATATTTGCCATCGTCTCTTCATGGTCGTTTATTAGCGCTTCGATTTCCAGGCCAATCAGCTTATAGAGTCGCATTTCTAAGATGGCGTTTGCCTGTTTTTCGGAAAACATAAGCTGCGTTGCCATAATTTTTGATTCCTTGGACTTAAATTTAATGCCGTCCGTTTTGCCTTCTACCAGACAGGCTTTCGCCATATTCCTGTCTTTCGAGCCTCGCAGTATCTCGATGATTAAGTCGATAACGTTGCAGGCTTTGATTAATCCCTCCTGGATTTCTTTCTTTTCCAGTTCCTTGGCAAGCAGGTTGCGGTATTTTCTGGTAGCGACTTCATACTGAAAGTCTACGTTTGCCTTAATAATCTGCTTTAGCCCCATTGTCTCCGGCTTGCCGTCTGCAATGGCGAGCATATTGACGCCGAATGTATCTTCCAGTTTCGTCTTTTTATATAAAAGATTCTTAAAATTCTCCACATCTGCGTCTCTGCGCAGCTCAATAACGATACGGATGCCCTCTTTGGAGGATTGGTTGGTAATATCTACAATATCCTGCGTTTTTTTCGTTTCCGCAAGTGCGGCGACATCCATTAAAAACTTCCCGATATAGGAACCTATCATGGTATAGGGGATTTCCGTAATCACCAGATTGACTCTGCCGCCTTTTGCCTTTTCGACCTCTACTTTGCCGCGGATCTTAATCTTTCCGACGCCGGTTTCATAAATTTCCAACAGTTCGTCCTGATTGATGACAATGCCGCCCGTCGGAAAATCCGGTCCTTTCACATAACGCATTAACTCTTTGGTCGTAATATTCTCATCAAGCATATAAGCCTTGGTCGCATTGATGACTTCCACCAGATTGTGCGGCGGGATATTCGTCGCCATGCCGACCGCGATACCCTCGGAGCCGTTGATTAACAGGTTCGGTATCTTGACCGGTAATACGTCCGGTTCTTTTTCCGTCTCGTCAAAATTGGGGATAAAATCCACCACATCCTTGTCCAAATCGGCAAGGAACGCCTCCTGCGTAATTCTTTCCAGCCTCGCCTCCGTATAACGCATCGCCGCGGCGCCGTCGCCCTCGATATTGCCAAAGTTGCCGTGTCCGTCGATTAACGGCAGTCCCTTTTTAAAATCCTGTGTCATGACAACGAGCGCGTCATAGATGGAGCTATCGCCATGCGGATGGTATTTACCCATCGTATCGCCGACGATACGCGCCGATTTACGGTATGGCCTGTCATAACGGATGCCGAGTTCATACATATCATAGAGCGTCCTTCTCTGCACCGGCTTTAGACCGTCGCGCACATCCGGCAGCGCCCTGGCAATGATAACGCTCATCGCATAGTCGATAAACGACTTCTGCATGACCTCGGAATATTCTGTTTTTATGATTCTGTTATCGTCCATTTGTCTTTAACCTTCCTGACGTACTTATCGTTAAATGTCTAACTCCGCCTCTTTCGCATGACGATAGATAAACTCTTTTCGCGGCGGCACTTCCGTACCCATCAACATTTCCGTGACTTCCGAAGCCATTCTGGCGTCTTCGATTTCCACCAGTTTTAAAATCCTTGTCTCCGGGTCAAGCGTCGTCTCCCAAAGCTGTTCGGCGTCCATTTCTCCCAAACCTTTATACCGCTGCAAGGTAAAAGGCCCTTTATGGCGTTTCCGGTACTTTTCCAATGCCTTGTCGTCGTAGAGATATTCCTCTTTCCCCTTAGATGGCATCGCCTTATATAAAGGCGGCATCGCAATATAGACATGCCCCTCAAAGATAAGCTCCGGCATAAAGCGGTAAAATAAGGTCAAAAGCAGATTGGAAATATGCGCGCCGTCCACATCCGCATCCGCCATAATAATAATCTTATCGTAGCGCAGCTTGGAAATGTCAAAATCGTTGCCATACCCCTCCGAAAAGCCGCAGCCAAAGGCGTTTATCATCGTTTTAATCTCCGCATTGGCTAAAATCTTATCAATGCTCGCCTTTTCCACATTTAAAATCTTGCCGCGGATGGGCAGAATCGCCTGAAACATACGGTTTCTTGCCGTTTTCGCGCTACCGCCCGCAGAATCGCCTTCGACGATAAAAATTTCACATTTAGAGGCGTCCTTGGACTCGCAGTTTGCAAGCTTTCCGTTAGAATCAAAGGAAAATTTCTGCTTTGTCAGCATATTGGTCTTGGCTTTTTCCTCCGCCTTTCGTATCTTGGCGGCTTTTTCCGCGCAGCCGATAATATTTTTTAACGTATCTAAGTTTCTGTCAAAATAGCGGACGATTTCATCTCCGGTTACTTTGGCGACGACCTTCGACGCATCCTGATTGTCCAGTTTCGTCTTGGTCTGTCCCTCGAATCTGGGGTCGGGGTGTTTGATGGAGACAACCGCGGTCATGCCGTTTCTAACGTCGGCTCCCGTAAAGTTGATATCCTTTTCCTTTAAAATATTAAGCCCTCTGGCATAATTATTAATCACGTTTGTGAACATGGTTTTAAAGCCGGTTAGGTGCGTTCCGCCCTCGGCGTTATAGATATTATTACAAAAACCAAGCACATTTTCGTGAAATTCATTGACATACTGTAACGCGACCTCCACTTCGATGCCCTCTGATTCGCCGCTAAAAAAGATAACGTCGTGGATGGTCTCTTTGGACTTGTTCATGTCCTTGATAAAGCCGACGATGCCCTCCGGCTCGTGGTATTCGATATGTTCGGTTTCTTCCTGTCTCTTATCCTCAAAGATGATAGTCAGCTTCGGATTCAGATAGGCGGTCTCATGCAGACGGCTTTTGACGTCGTCCTCTTTAAATCTCGTCTTATCAAAAATCGTATCGTCGGGCAGAAACGTCACTTTCGTGCCGGTCTGTTTGGTCTTGCCAAGCACCGGTAAAAGCCCGTTTTTTAACTCCATGACAGGAACGCCCCGCTCATATCTATCCTCATAGATACAGCCGTCCGTCTTGACCTCTACATGCAGCCATTCGGAGAGCGCGTTGACGACGGAGGAACCTACGCCGTGCAGGCCGCCGCTTGTTTTATAAGCTTCGTTATCGAATTTACCGCCGGCGTGCAGCGTCGTAAAAACAAGGCGTTCCGCGCTGATTCCTTTTTCGTGCATACCGACGGGAATGCCGCGCCCGTTATCCTCTATCGTGGCGGAACCGTCCGCCTCTAACGTCACATATATCTTATCGCAGTATCCGGCAAGATGCTCGTCCACCGCATTGTCTACAATTTCGTATATCAGATGGTTTAAACCTTTAGTGGAAACGCTCCCAATATACATACCGGGCCGTACCCGGACCGCCTCAAGCCCCTCTAGGACAGTGATGCTGGACGCGTCATATTTATTTTCATTTGCCATATTCATCCTCCATGCTTACGCAACCTGCGAGTTTGGACAGCGCAATATGCGATTAAGCATAATCATGTCATTTTCACATTCTTGAATAGTTTAACATAAATTTATAAAAATGAAAAGAATTGTCAGTCTAAAACTTCGTATAAATATTCCCTGCCGCGTTTTCCGGTGTGTGTAATTAAGTCCATGTGGCAAAGAATGTGGACCGTTACCTGTGCCAAATCACGCTGAATATGGGCGGCGGCGGCAAAGTCTTTGACGGTGAACGCGCCCGTCAGCTCATACGGGATAACCTGCATAAAATCCTCATAGCGTTCGATAATGATTTCATCATATAAAGAAAGCGGCATCCTGTCATAACGGCTGCTTATTTTCCTGTTCTGCCTGCTTCGTCTTTGCCCTTTTTTTGTTCCTTTTGCAGTAGGAAGCAGACGGTATTCGTCCATATCAATGAGCGGAAAGGCAAAGGACAGATTCGGGTGCGTCAGATATTCCTTTATCTTATAAAGTTCCGGAAAGGCGCTGTATATGCTGCCTGTCACCGGAGATTTTCGTTTCCCGGAGAGTTCGCCGCTTTCTTCGTCCATATAGATAAGCCATTTATAATGGGGAATTGGCAAAACGACCATAACGGGATAAAGCGGCAGAAAGACTTTTAATTTTTCCCGCAGCCTGTTAAAGTTGCCGTTCTGTATTTCAATGATGCGGCTGCCGGTATAGATATCCGCAATATATCCCTCTATTGGCACTTCATGATAATCCATATTGGGTTCATAGTAAAGTTTCATGACCGCATGTACGGTCTTTTCCTGTAAAGTGCCGAAACCGTGCGGGTCGTGCCGGTTTAACAATACTTTCAGCTTTGCCTGTTCAAATGTTTCTTTATCCATTGTAATCCTCATTTCAGAGTATTTTCACGACGGAGCGCGGTTTTTTTACTAAAATTTACTTTATCAATATTTTACTATACCATTTTATTGGAAAATAGGGTATAATAATTTTAAATGCAGGCGTGTGTGAAACCGCTTTCAATACTGATAAGCCTGTAAGTTTGGAGCCTTTTACTAATCATGATGAAAAAATACAAGGATATAAAGCAGTTTGCAATATCCAAAATGCAGACTGATAAATTTCAATATAAGCTGATTATTTATGCCATTACCATGGTACATGTTATGCTTGTCTGCATTTTTACCGCGCTGAAAGTATGGCCGCTTATTCTTTTTAACATCGGCAGCGTCATTACCTATCTGCGCTGTATCCATATCATCAAATACGGATATGAAAAAGAACTTATCAGAACCTTTTATATCACCTATCTGGAAATTATTCTGCACTCCTTTGTCGCCACGATTTTTGTCGGCTGGCAGTTCGGGTTTACCCAGTATATCGTCGGACTGGTTCCGTTCGGTTATTTTATGTGCGTCAATCTGATTCATAACAACAAAAGATATGTTATTCCCACAATACTTGGTCTGTTTGCTATTTTTGCTTTTATTTCCTGCCGTATGATTTATATGTTTGCAGGCTCCGTCTATCATCTGGATGTGCCGCCGGGCGTGGAACTTGCTATTTACATATTTAACGCCCTTTGTAATTTCGGCTTCTTATTCCTTGTCACGCTCGTCTTTCTTATGGAAATACAGGCGGCGGCAAACCAACTCCGCACCCAGAATGCCGCACTCGATAATATGGCAAGCATCGACCCGCTGACCGGCTTATATAACCGCCGCAGTATGCAGGATTATTTTGACGAGGCGCTCAGAAATGAAGAGGAATTTTCGTTGGTAATGTGCGATATTGATAATTTTAAAAAGGTCAACGATACTTACGGACATGATTTCGGTGACGTTGTGTTAAAAGATATTACGCAGATTATCAGCAACGAAGTTGGTGACGACGGACATGTCTGCCGCTGGGGCGGTGAGGAAATTCTGATTTTATGTCATGTGCCGTTGGATAAAACATGCCGGATTGCAGAAAATATCCGTTCTCATGTGGAAGAACATTTGTTTACCTGGAGTGAAACATCCATTCACTGTTCCCTTACGCTCGGAATCGCATCCCACCGATACGGCAATACCGTGGAAGATACGATTACCCATGCTGACAGGCGTCTCTATTATGGTAAGCATAACGGCAAAAACAGGGTCGTTTCGCCATTTGATGCGCCCTGACCCTGCTTGATTGAGTATCGGTTTTCTATATTTTTATAATTTCCGCGTATTCCTGTCTCCGTACAAAATTCTTTCCCGGTCGGAAGCGCTTGGCTCCACCATTCTCCCGTTTCTGTCGTAGTACGTTAAGAGCGTCGAATTTCTGGCCGCCTCTTTCTTTCCGTTATCCGTCAGTAAATTGATAACCTGATTCAAGTCTCCGCTTCGCAGATACGGCTGTATTTTACGGTCTAAAACGGCTTCTTTCATGCGGTAGTCGCTTTCGGATTCATACGGAGCCTGCACCGTGTCAGAATGCATGGCACCATCTGTCATTTCTTCCGCATCCGCGGACTGCGCCAAAATATCCTCCGCCACGTCCGCATTTTCTTTTTCGATATCTGCGGTATCTATAACCTCCGGCTGCGGGTCGTTCCATAAATTATAAAAAAATTCCTTGACCGCTGCAACCACCGTATTGATAAATTCCTGAACCGACTTAAGAATCGATGACACTGAAAAGACGGCCTGCTCTGACGTTGTCTTTACCGCCGTTTTAGAAGCGGCTGCAGCCGCCGTACGCGCGCCGTTTGAAATATCCAGTCTGACGCCGTCTTGGACTTTAGGCTGTTTTTCCTCCTGCGCTTTATCCGCCTTATCCTTTTCCTTCTTCTCTTCCATTTCCGTTTGCAGTCCATCCTGTCTGTAATCCAAGCTGAACTTTTCGTCCGCATCCGGAACATTGAGATTTTTTACCTTGGTATATTCATAATATTTATTGCCGTCTATTCTATCGATTCGATTATTCATAATCTTTTATACGTCCTTGCCTTTCCTGCTTTTATGTAATAGGAAATTCCTCCAAAGAGCTAGATAATTTGCGAAGCAATTTTCTTGTAGTATATTGTATTTATCGGAAAATAAATAGAAATTTATTATAGTTTGGTCTTACTAAGATAATCTCAGGCCACAAAAAACGCAGGCCGCGAGGGTCTGCGTTTAAAAGTCATTTTCATTCTGTTTTGTCAGATTTTCCATATCAATCTGCTGCAATACATCGGTATCTTTATAGACGTATAAAGCAATTTCACGGTAATAACCGTCCTGATAAATCATTTTATAATAAGTGTCGCCGTCATATTCGTATGCCGGTTCCCCGTATGCCTCTTTGATATCATCTGCATTGGACACACCCCACTCGATACCGTTTGGAAGAAGAATCTTCCAGTCACAGTCTCTGGCAACATGCCGTTCTATGGTAATGCCGGACACCATACAATCGGAAAATGCAGCCGGAACCTCAGAAAGATTCGCCAGTTTTGTGGAAATGGAAACATCATCTTTTATCCATTCCTGCAACGGCACATATTGATTGACATCCAGTGTTTGTAAACTATCGCCTCCGTATGTCCAGCCTAAGGCTTCCATGTCGGCATACTGCATCGGAAACTGATAAACGGTTCCGTCAATGGAAACCTGAAAATCATAGAGGTTAGCGGAAAGCCTTGCCGGAGTGGATACCGGAAGCAGCTCTTCCTCCTGCGCTTCTTCGGCCTTGTTTTCAGACGCTGTGTTTGTATTTTCTTTCGTCTCCGGCGTTTCCAATAAAACATCCGTCGGCTGTTGTGCGGCATCATCATCAGTACCGCTGCCGCTGTCATCCGCCAAATTCTCTGCGGGAAGTTCCTGCATAACCGGAACATCTTCATAATCGGCACGGTTATCTGCTGCCCGGCCGTCTGCACATGCCGTCAAAAAAGCACAACAAAGGATAGATAACAGCGTCAAATGATACTTTTTCATTCCTCTGCCCCGAATAAATCACGATACCATTGCAAAGATTTGGTATAGGCGTCGTAAACATGGTCGATATCTATCTGTTTTAACAGCATCTGTCTGGAAACTTCCTGCCAGGAAGCGTTTTCATATTGAACGATAAAATCCAGTACAGGAGCCAAATCGCCTTTATCCTCAATCAGGGCGTTTTCAATCGGCTTTGAGACTTTCACCATTGTCAGAGCTTCTTTCATAGGCCTGTTTAAAATCAAATCCAGTACGGAGAATAAGCCCATCAGGAACAATTCGGAAGAATGTACCGCCATTTCAAAGATAGGAGCCAGATTTTCCGCAAACTTAGCACGCAGCAGGGAAAGCCTGGTAATCTCGTTCGGCTTATCGGCACATAACTCGTTCGTAACGGCGGTGTTAATCCATTTCTTTAATTCTTTCTGCCCAAGCATCGCCGCAGCATGCCTGATAGAGGTAATTTCGGAATTTACCGTCATTCTGTTTACCATCTTTAATAAAGAGATAACTAAGGCCGTATCGCGCCCGATAACGTCAGCCGCCTTTGTTAAATCGAAATCCCTGTCATTGACAAGATTCAGCAGTTCGATATAATTGGCCTTTAACGGAGCGACTTCTTCTTCGCCCTGCGTCACCGGCACACGGAAAAATCCGCCTTCATAGAGGTCAAATCCGCCCATGCTCTTTAACATATCAAAGTCTTCCTGAGAATCGACATGCACCGCACAGATTTTGATATGCGGATAGACATTCGCAAAATGTTTTTTCGCTTTCTGCATATCGTTTTTGCTATGGGAAAGTAAAATATAGTCCGTCAGCAGCAGCAATTCATGATACGCCTCAAAATTATCGTCAGTCAGTTTTCTGATGGCAATTTTGTATCGCATCTTTTTCAGTTCTTTAAATCGGTTGATATACATTTCATCCGGCGTAATGGTATTATTCGCCAGTAAGACAATCCTTTCATGCGGCGCATTACATTGTGCGTTAATATCCGCAAAGATGGAAATGTTATTCACTTCCACAAAGACTTCCTTATCCGCCGATAACGTTTCAATACCCATACTTTCAATCAAATCAAGCCCCGCGATATTGGCCGCCCCGTCGTTGCTTCCGGTTCCCAACAGGCTGGGCGTCAAAAGATGGTTTTTCTTCTGCGCAAATAAAGAATAGGCCTTGACTGTCATGGTTTCATCAAATAATGGTATTAATGTCGCAAGCATAATGAATTCTCCTGTTTATCCACAATTTCATAATGAATCAGATTTGTTTTTACTATTTTCTATTACTATAATACTATATTTTCGCAAATAATTATATACTTTTTTCTTATATTTAGAAAAAAATTACAGTTTTTCCATTTCCTATTTCCGGTTAATATAATTTACAAGCCCCTCGGCGGCAATGATTTTCTGCATAAACTCAGGAAATGCCTGCCCCTGATAGGTTGTGTTCTTCGTTACGTCGGTAATGACGCCGGTATCGAAATCCACCTCTACCGTATCCCCGTCCTCGATAGCCGCAGCCGCCTGCGGACACTCTATAATGGGAAGCCCTATATTAATCGCATTGCGGTAAAAGATGCGGGCAAAGGTCTCTGCAATGACACAGCTTACGCCTGCCGCTTTAATCGCAATCGGCGCATGCTCTCTCGATGAGCCGCAGCCAAAGTTTTTGGTTGCCACCATAATATCGCCTTTTTGCACCTTTTTCATAAAATCCTTGTCAATATCTTCCATACAGTGCGCGGCAAGTTCCGCCGGGTCTGAAGAATTCAAATAA
The DNA here is from genome assembly GCA_023666125.1 of Bacillus sp. (in: firmicutes). Taxonomy (GTDB): domain Bacteria; phylum Bacillota; class Clostridia; order Lachnospirales; family Lachnospiraceae; genus UBA3282. Next base: position 12,320 of record JAMPCN010000030.1, read on the forward strand.
CGGGCCGGAATGATAACATCCGTATCCACATTGTCGCCATATTTAAAAACACGTCCTTTTGCTGCTTTCATATATATTCCTCCAATCAATGCACTATTTTTTATCATCTTTGCCGACTATCAGGCCACGGAACCAGACAGTTTCTTTTACAGCCGGCATGGGCAGGAAATTTTACCGGCAACGGCGCTTGCCGCGGCTACCGCCGGACTTGCCAGATAAATTTCGGAATCCACATGTCCCATTCTGCCTACGAAATTGCGGTTCGTCGTAGATACACAGCGTTCATGTTCCGCTAAAATCCCCATATAACCTCCAAGGCACGGACCGCATGTCGGTGTGCTGACAACGGCTCCGGCCTCTATGAAGATTTTTAACAAGCCCTCTTCCATTGCCTGCATGTATATTTTCTGCGTAGCCGGTATCACGATACATCTCATGCCTTTTGCCACATGCCTTCCCTTTAATACCTTAGCGGCAGTCCGCAAATCATCGAGCCTGCCGTTGGTGCAGGAACCGATTACCACCTGGTCTATCTTAATATCTTCTTTGATTTCATCAATCGTCTTTGTATTTTCCGGAAGATGCGGGAACGCGATGGTCGGACGCAGCGCGCTTAAATCAATCGTATACTCCTCATCATAAACCGCGTCATCATCCGCCTCATATATCGTATACGGTTTGACGGAATGCTCTTTCATATAGGAAACTGCCAAATCATCCACCGGGAAAATGCCGTTTTTACCGCCCGCCTCAATCGCCATATTGGCAATCGTGAAACGGTCGTCCATCGTCAGGTTTTGAATGCCATCCCCAACAAACTCCATGGATTTATATAAGGCGCCGTCTACGCCTATCATGCCGATAATATGCAGAATAACGTCTTTTCCGCTCACCCATTCGGAGGGCTTCCCTACAATATTGAATTTAATCGCCGACGGCACTTTAAACCATGCCTTTCCGGTTGCCATGCCCGCCGCCATATCGGTGCTGCCGACGCCCGTGGAAAATGCTCCTAACGCCCCGTATGTACAGGTATGGGAATCCGCGCCGATAATCACGTCTCCCGCTACGGTCAGACCTTTTTCCGGAAGCAGCGCATGTTCAATGCCCATTTCCCCTACTTCAAAATAATTGGTAATTTCGTTACGATAGGCGAACTCCCTCACACATTTACAGTGCTGAGCCGATTTAATATCCTTGTTCGGCACAAAATGGTCAGGAACCAACGCTATTTTATCTTTATCAAAAACGCCGTCCACTTTCATTTTTTCCATTTCTTTAATGGCAACGGGGCTGGTAATGTCGTTTCCAAGAACCAAATCCAAATCCGCTTCAATCAACTGTCCGGCTTCCACCTTATCAAGTCCGGCATGCGCCGCTAATATTTTCTGAGTCATTGTCATTCCCATTTTTATCGTCCTCCTTTTTGTCTCTGCTGCTATTATAACACAGATGTCGTACTGAAAATAGGATTTGCCTGAAGAAACCAGACAAATCCTATTTCTTAATGCAAAGTTTCGGGATATCAGCGCATTTCCGCAATAATATCATCCATGGAATGGCTTGTGATATATTGGAAAATATCCGCCATTTGTACAGGCGTAAGGCTCATATTCATCTTTAACCAGTTAATTACGATAAAGGTTGCGGACTGTGCAAAATACTCCGCAATCATATCGATTGTCAGCCCTTTGCGGGCGGCAATTTTATGACCGGCCTTTTCGTCAATAAAGGTGAATAAAATCTCCTTAATAAATTTTCGTGTAATGCTTTCACAGGAGTTCTGTCCTTCCAAACGGACTACTCTGGTATAGAAGTCCTTATCTTTTTGCAAATTGGTAAAGATAAGAATCAGCCCTTCCCTTAAATCGCCCTCTTCCAATAACGGAATGACCGGGTCGAGTATCTCCTTTTGGATAATCCAGTCAAGCAGGACATACTTATCCTGAAAATGATGGTAAAACGTCGGCCGGATAACCCCTGCCTTATCCGTTATTTCTTGGATGGTAATTTTATCAATAGGCGTTTTACGGGCAAGCTCCTTAAAACTTTCCGCTAATAATTTATCTACATTAGTTCTATGCTGCATTATTTCCCCACATGGATTCTAGTGTGTTAGCATATTAGTTGTTGATTAACTTGTCTTCGCCGTTCCAGCTATAAAGCTTTCTGATTTCTTCGCCGACTACCTCTGCAGGATGCTCGGACGCTAACTTTCTCATCGCTTTAAAATGTACCTGTCCGCCAGCGGAAGACATATCCAGTAAAAAGTCTTTTGCAAACGTGCCGTCCTGGATATCGGAAAGGATTTTCTTCATGGTCTTCTTGGTCTCTTCCGTAATAATCTTAGGCCCTGTAATATAATCACCGTATTCCGCGGTATTGGAGATGGAGTATCTCATGCCCGCAAAACCTGACTGATAGATTAAGTCTACAATCAGTTTCATTTCATGAATACATTCAAAGTAAGCGTTTCTCGGGTCGTATCCGGCTTCCACTAACGTCTCAAAGCCTGCCTGCATCAAGGCGCAGACACCGCCGCAAAGAACGGCCTGCTCGCCGAAAAGGTCCGTTTCTGTTTCCGTCCTGAACGTAGTCTCTAATACGCCCGCTCTTGCGCCGCCGATTGCCAGCGCATATGCCAGTGCGATATCCTGCGCTTTTCCCGTTGCGTCCTGATGAACGGCTACCAGACAGGGAACGCCTTTGCCCGCCTGATATTCGCTTCTTACCGTATGTCCGGGTCCTTTCGGCGCAATCATGGTAACGTCAACATCCTTAGGCGGTACGATACAGCCGAAATGAATATTGAAACCATGCGCAAACATTAACATATTGCCGGCCTCTAAGTTCGGCTCGATATCTTTCTTATATAAAGCTGCCTGTAATTCGTCGTTAATTAAAATCATAATAATATCGGCTTTTTTTGCCGCTTCTGCCGCGGTGTACACTTCAAAGCCCTGTGCCTGTGCTTTCGCCCAGGATTTGGAACCCTCGTAAAGACCGATGATAACGTGGCAGCCTGACTCCTTTGCATTTAAAGCATGTGCATGTCCCTGACTTCCGTAACCGATTACCGCAATTGTCTTACCCTCCAGTAAAGATAAGTTGCAATCCTCCTGATAATAAATATTAGCCATTTTTTTCTCCTCCATTTTGTTGAAATTTTCTTTTAAGTTTCTTTTATAATAAAATATTTTCTACAAATTACAAAACGAATTACAAATAAGTCACGTTTTCCGTACCGCGTCCTAAGCCCGCAATGCCGGTTCTGGCAAGTTCCAGAATCTCATAGCTGTCTAAAAGACTGATAAACGCCTCGATTTTCTCCTGGTTTCCGGTCAGTTCAATAATCAGGCTGTCCTTGGATACATCTACGATTTTCGCACGGAAAATATCAGCCACCGAAATGACGCCCTGTCTTTCATCCGAAGAGGCTTTGACTTTAATCATCGCCAGTTCACGGTAAACGCTTTCACTTGGCTTTAATTCCTTAATATCCCGCACGTCAACCAGTTTTGCCACCTGTTTCTCAATCTGGTCGAGGATTTCGTCGTCTCCGGACGTAACGATGGTAATGCGCGTATATTTCGGGTCGGCGGTTACGCCTGCCGTAATGCTTTCGATATTATAACCGCGTCTCGAAAACAGCCCGGAAATGCGGCTGAGTACGCCGGAAGTATTATCTACTAAAAGCTGAAACACTTTTTTTTGCATAAAAATTCCTGCCTTTCCATATCAAACGCTGTCAATAATTGTAGCAACAATAACGCAAAAAGTCAACCTATTCCGCATCCACCATACATTTCGGCAGGGCTAACGTGCCGGTTCTTGCCACTTCCACAACGCTGACGGACTGTAACATATTAATCAGCAGGTTGATTTTCTCCGGCACATCGCAAATCTGAATAATCATCAGGGTTTTGGACATATCGACAATATCCGCTTTCATAATTTCGCATGTCTCCATAATATCCCGTCTGTTATTACGGTTATATTTGACTTTAATCAGCATAAGTTCCCTGCTGATGCTTGCCGTTTCGTCAAATGTCTTTACTTTGATAACGTCCAACTTTTTATTCAACTGCTTTTCAATCTGTTCAATCGTCCGCTCGTCACCGCTGCTGACAATCGTCATGCAGGAAACCGCAGGGTCGTCCGTCTCTCCTACGGCAAGAGAATCAATATTGTAGCTTCTTCTCGAAAACAGTCCCGAAACCTTGCAAAGCACGCCGGAGCGGTTTTCGACCAATACGGAATATATTTTTTTCTTCATTCGATATTCTTTCCTTTCTTCCTATAAAACTACACCAAATCCATCGGGTCTATCACGCATTCCATCAGCACGGACTCGTCGCGTTCTAAAAATTCGCGGATGGCGTCGTTTACGCCCTCCATCGTATGAAGCCGCATAAACTTCATGTCATATGCCATAGCAAGTTTTTCCAAATCCGGACTGCCCGATAAATCGACTACCGAATAGTTATCCTTGTAGTTATAGTGCTGAAATTCCCTTACCATACCAAGATAGGTATTTTTCAGTACGATAATTTTCACGGGAACATGGAACTGGCGCATTGTGGCAAGTTCCATCATGGACATTTGGAAAGAACCGTCGCCGCATACTGCGACCACCTGTTTATCCGGGCAGGCAAGTTTGGCTCCCATGGCCGCCGGGATGGAATATCCCATTGTTCCCATGCCGCCGGTCGTTAAAAATCTGCCGTTTTTTACGACATGATAGGAACAGGACCAGATTTGGTTCTGCCCGACGTCCGCTACATAAACCGCATCATCTTTCATCTGTTCGGAAAGCAGGCGGATAAACTCTGCCGGGTCAACATAGCCGGGATTGGGATTCCTCTTTTTGCCCATTGTCCGGCGGTATTCATTTAACGTCGCAATCCAGTCCTCATGTTCACAGGCGAATTTCTCCTGCGCCAGGTCTTCAAAAATATTTTTCGCATCGCCGACAAGCGGGATGGAGGCGCCGACGTTTTTACCGATTTCGGCAGGGTCAACGTCTATATGCACTAAAATCTTATTTTCCGTAATCAAATCCGGCTGGCTGATGGCACGGTCGGCGACTCTTGCGCCCACCATAATCAGCAAATCCGATTCGTTCATCGCCCTGTTGGCATAGGGTTTTCCGTTATTGCCCACCATACCGTAATACATCGGATGGTTTGTCGGCATCACGCCGATTCCCATCATGGTGGAAACTACGGGAATCCGATACTCTTCCACAAAGGCGCGCAGCGCATACTGCGCCTCGCTTAAAAGCACGCCGCCCCCGGCGCAGATAATCGGCCTTTTGGCTCCGGCAAGTTCCGCAATCACTTTCTTAATCTGCACGGCATGTCCCTTTATCGTCGGCTTATAGGTACGCAGATTGACAGATTCCGGATACTCAAATTTTTTGACCTGCGCATTCTGGATATCGATGGGGATATCGATTAACACAGGGCCTTTTCTGCCGGAATTGGCAATATAAAAAGCTTCTTTAAAAATACGGGGGATATCGTTTACATTTTTGATTAAATAACTGTACTTAACAAAAGATTCCACCGCACCCGTAATGTCAGCCTCCTGAAACACATCAGAGCCGATTAACTCACTGTTGACCTGTCCCGTAATACAGATAAGCGGAATGCTGTCCGCAAAAGCAGTCGCAATCCCCGTAATGACATTGGTTGCGCCGGGACCCGACGTGACCGCACAGACGCCGACCTTGCCGCTGACTCTTGCCAGGCCGCTGGCGGCATGCGCCGCATTCTGCTCCGTACGAATCAGAATGGTTTTTATATTCGTGTCCAAAATGCTGTTATAAAACGGACAAATGGCAACGCCCGGATAACCGAACACATATTCTACGCCCTCCGCTTCCAGACATTTTACAACTGCGTCTGCACCTATCATATAAATCCTCCATTTCTCTTATCCATGATTTTTGGACAACTATTTTGCTATATTTAAAATCCGTTTCGTCAGTTTCACGGCGTCCGCCGCATCTTTAGAATAGCCGTCCGCTCCGATTTCGTCGGCATATTCCTGCGTAATGACCGCGCCGCCGATAATAATTTTAGCATCGACATTCTTTTCTTTCGCATATAAAATGACCTGCTTCATCTGCTGCATGGTCGTTGTCATAAGCGCCGATAACGCAATGACCTTAGCATGATGCCTGATGGCCGCCTCGATAATTTTTTCTTTCGGAACGTCCTTACCCAAATCAATGACCTGAAAACCGTAATTTTTTAACATCAAAGCGACGAGATTCTTGCCAATGTCGTGGATATCTCCCTCTACCGTGGCAATCACGACGACAGGCATCTTTTCGCCGCTTTGCTTTTTCATGAGTAAAGGTTCTAAAAATTCAATCGAGGTTTTCATCGCTTCCGCACTGGCGATTAACTGCGGCAGAAAATATTTTCCCTTGTCAAAAAGTTCCCCCACCTCGTTAATGCCGGGAAGAAGCGCCTCGTCCAAAAGCTTCTGCGGTTCGTTTCCCTCTTCTAACGCTTTTTGGGTATCCTCCACAATGCCGCTTTTATTTCCCTTTAAAACATCCATGCGCAGTTTCTCCATCATTGAGATATCCTGCGGCTTATCCTCCGCCTTTTGGGCAATGTGTATGCCCGCAGGCCTAAAAGCGGTCTTTCCCTCTTCTTCGCGCCTTTGTTTCACGGCTTCCATTAACTGAATATAACGGATATCCGCCTCTGTTTTGTTTAACAGCAAATCGGATGCAAAGGCCATACTGACAAGCAGCTCCTGTGAGGGATTGGCAATCGCCATCGTCAGGCCCTCACGGATGGCCATTGTCAAAAAGGCCGTATTGACATAACTTCGCTCCGGCAGTCCGAATGAAATATTGGACAGGCCGCAGCTTGTCGCCAGACCGTTTTCATAGCAGTAACGGATGGTCTCCAACGTTTCAATGGCCGCGTTTTTATTCGCGCCCACCGTTGCCACAAGGCCGTCAACAACAATGTCCTCTTTGCGCAGGCCAAGTTCATAAGCGCGTTTTTGTATGATTTCAATAATCTCTATCTTTTCTTTACTATTCTCCGGCAATCCTTTGTCCGATAACGGCAGCAGAATAAACATTGCGCCGTATTTTTTGGCAATCGGCAAAAGGGCTTCCATTTTGGCTTTTTCATAGGAAATGGAATTAATCAAGGCTCTGCCCGGATATCTTCTAAGGGCAGCCTCGATAACATCCACATGGCTGGAATCAATAGACAGGGGCAGGCCTGTAACCTGCGTAAGCGTTTCCACAGCCTGTAACATCACGGCTTTTTCATCAATTCCGCTCATTCCCACATTAACGTCCAGAATACAGGCGCCGCAGGCTTCCTGCTGTTCGGCTAATTCCCTCACCATTTCCATGGAACCTTCCCTTAACTGTTCCTGTAACTTTTTCTTGACGGCGGTTTTACCGGTGGGGTTAATCCGCTCCCCGATAATCATAAAATTATCGTTTAACCCAAAGGCCACCGTTTTACGCTCGCTTGTCAGATAACGGAGCGTGTCCGCCTCTAATTTCTTTCGTTCTCTGCGTCGTATCGGCATTGTGCCGACGGCGTCTTTGGCCGCCTTGATATAAGCCGGCGTTGTGCCGCAGCAGCCGCCCACAATGGACGCGCCCGCCTCTATCAGCAGTTTCATTCCCTGCGCAAATTCCGCTTCTTTCATATCATAAGCCGTCTGCCCGTTCTCATCCAAAAAAGGAAGTCCGGCATTTGGCTTTGCGATAATCGGTATCGTTGTTACTCCGGCCATATCCCGGATAATGGACTCCATCTTATCCGGTCCCGTAGAACAGTTGGCGCCGACTGCCGCCGCTCCTAAGCTTTCCAAAACAACTGCCGCCGTGACAGCATCCGTTCCATATAACGTCCGTCCGTCCGCTTCAAAAGTCATGGTCGCCATAACCGGAAGGTCACAGACTTCCGCCGCCGCAATTAAGGCTGCCCTCGTCTCCTGTAAACTCATCATGGTCTCTACGACAAGTAAATCGACGCCGGCTTTTACCAGATATCCAATCTGCTCTTTATAGATAGTAATTAACTCTTCAAAATCCATCCTGCCGATTGGCGCAAGCTGTTCTCCGGTCATTGTGATATCGCCAGCCACATAGGCGTCTTTCCCGGCCGCTTCCTTACAAAGCGATACCAGCTCATGGTTCATCTGCTCTATCCTATTTTCCAGATGATATTCTTTTAATTTAATCCGGTTCGCTGAAAATGTCGGGGCATAGAGAATATTGCTTCCCGCTTCGATAAATTCCCTTTGCAGCTTTATCAATACTTCCCTATGCTCCAATATCCATTGCTCCGGACAGACGCCCGCAGGCATCCCCCTCTTTAACAGATTGGAACCTGTCGCGCCGTCCAGAAAAACCGGATTTTCTTTGATTAATGCCTGAAACTCATGCCTTTTCATAATTCGCATTCTCCCCGGCTGTACGGATTATTCGTTCCCGGCTTCGGGTTCCGCACCGGATTCGCCGCCTTGGTTTTCCGCACCCTCGTCCTCATTTCCGGATTCTTGACCGGATGAGTCATCTTCGTCCGTCTGATTCATATAACCGCTTCCAAAAATACTCTCATCTTCCGTATAGGTTATTCCTTCCCCCTCCGGAACGCCTCCGTGCAAAATCGTAATAATATACTGAATCCTTAAATTGGCTCTGTCATAATATTCTTTGGCGGCTTCTTCCACATTCGCATCATATTCATCATTTTCATATGCCATATGATAAAATAAAACCGCCTGCGTCATATTTTCGCTTGCCTCGTCGGCAAGATTGTCTACGGCAGAGAACTGCTCCGGCACTTCTAACTGCGCCATCCATGCCATTTCCGCATCCAGCGCATCCAGATATTCTAACATCTGTGTCAGATAATCCGGCTGGACAACGTCGATGGCATTCATGTTATCGTTGAACTCTATGATATGTTCAAAGAACGTCTCCATATTCGCCTGATATTCTTCCAACGCCTCGTCCTTTTTACCGCATCCGGCAAGTAACAGCATAAGAAGCGCAAAAAGGCACAAAACTTTTATGTTTTTCAATTTAACAGCCATTCCTTTCTCCCAGACTGTGAATCTGCGCCATAAACGCAATTTTTCACTTATCTAAGAATGTACCACAAACCATGCCTTAAATCAAGTCGGCTTCATGTTCTGTTATGTAGATGTTACATACGCAAATGCTGCGTAATGTAAATGTTACATACGCAAATGCTGCGTATGTAACAGCATGTGCGACTTATGCGAAAGCGGTTTTTCAAAAAACTCCTGATACATCTGCAGAATATCCTGATTTTCATGGGAAAACCTGATATTGGCATTCTCATCAAGGCGGTAGAGATTTTTACCGCGTTCAAACGCAAGCTCCTCGCCGTCGTGAATGGGCTGTCCGCCGCCGCCTGCGCAGCCGCCGGGGCAGGCCATGACTTCCACAAAGTCATAGTGCGCCTCACCGCGCTCTATTTTTTCCAGCAAAGCTCTTGTATTGCCAAGGCCGCTGACAACTGCCGTCCTTACCGTAATATCGTCTATGGTAAAATCGGCTTCCGCCACGCCGTCATTGGCGCCAAACGCCGGGCTTCTGACCGCCTTAAAAGCGTCTGCGGGCGGATTTTCTTTTTTCAGCAAATAGTATGCCGTACGAAGCGCCGCCTCCATAACGCCGCCGGTCACGCCAAAGATAACGCCTGCGCCGGAACCTTGCTGCATCGGCCTGTCGCTTTCGATTTCCGTGAGCGTATCTGGGCTGATATGGGCGGAGCGTATCATTTTAACAAGTTCCCTTGTCGTGATAACGGCATCCACGTCATGACCCGCATACTCTCCATAGAACAGCTCCATTTCCCGTTCGCCTTTTTTAGCGACGCAGGGCATAACGGAAACCGTGTAAATCTGTTCGGGTGAAACGCCAAGTTTTTCGGCAAAATACGTTTTCATCACTGCGCCGAACATCTGCTGCGGCGATTTCGCCGTGGAGAGCTGTTTTACCATATGCGGGAACTGGGATTTGATAAACCGCACCCAGCCCGGGCAGCAGGAAGTAAACATCGGTCTTTCTTTTAACTCTCCTGCGCTGAAACGCTCAATAAATTCGTTGGCTTCCTCCATAATCGTAAGATCTGCGGAAAATGTCGTATCAAAGGCATAATTGACGCCGAGCCGTTTTAAGGCGTTTAAAATCTTACCAATGCCCGCCTCCTTGGGCGCAAGGCCAAGTTCCTCTCCCCAAGCCGCACGTACCGCGGGCGCAACCTGCGCTACAACGATTTTATCCTTATCGGCAATCGCATCCCATACTTTCTCGGTATCGTCGCGTTCCCTGAGCGCGCCGACCGGGCAGTGGGTAATACATTGCCCGCATAAGGAGCAGTCCGCCTCTGTAATATTTTTCTGGCCTGCGACATTAACCGTTGTCCAGGAACCCGTTCCCTCCACATCCCAGACGCCAAGGCTCTGCACCTTTTCGCAAATCTGGACGCAGCGCATACATTTGATACATTTAGAGGAGTCGCGGATAAAAGGGAAGGTTTTATCCCATGCTTTTTTCTCCGGCTCCATTTTAAACGGGATATCCAGTATATTTAAATCGTTCGCCACTTTCTGTAAACTGCAGTTCCCGCTTCTTGCGCAGCTTACGCAGTTGGAATCGTGCTGCGATAAAATCAGCTCCACCGTCGTCCTTCTGGACTTTCTGACTTTCGGGCTGTTGGTATAGATTACCATGCCTTCTTCCGCCACATTGTTGCAGGAGGTAATTAATTTCTCCTTGCCCTCCAGTTCCACAACGCAGACGCGGCAGGCCGCAATTTCGTTAATATCTTTTAAATAACAAAGTTTTGGAATCGGTATGCCGTTTTTAGCGGCAGCTTCCATAATGGTAGTGTTGTCTTCTACAGTAATTGCTTTTCCATCGATTGTAAGATTTACCATAATGTCTCTCTGCCTCCTTTAAAGATGCCGTATCCAAAGTGGTCGCAGCGCAGGCATCTGTCCGCTTCCTGTTTTGCCTCTTTCTTTGTCATGCAGTTTTCCACGCCCTCGAAGTCGCATACTCTTTCGCACGCCTCCCGCTCCGTCAGATTGACTCTGCCGCACGGTACATGGTCGTCTAAGCGCGGCTCCGGAATCTTGACGTCACAGGATATTTCATGATGATACCCCAGATATTCGTCTATGTTGGCCGCCACTACCTTAGCCGCCGCAATCGCGCTGATAACGGTCGCCGGGCCGCTGGCGCAGTCGCCGCCTGCAAAGACGCCGGGCATATTGGCAAATGTGCCGGAGCTTTTCGTGGCGATTCTGCCGCGCGCCACCGGAATACCCGCCTCTTCAAAATGGCGGGTCTCGATATTTTGCCCGATTGCCTTGATTAAAATATCGCAAGGGATATAGATATCCTCTTCTCCCGTCGGTTTGACGCTCGCCCTGCCGTCGCGGATAGCGCTAATCATCTGCGGCGTGACATAGATGCCTTTCACATGATTATTCTCGTCCACCGCAATCGAAGCGGGCGCTTTCAAAGTCTGTAATTCGATGCCCTCTGCAATGGCGCCATCGATTTCCCCGCGAAGCGCGGTCATATCGGAAACCCTTCTTCGATAGACGATACTCACTTTTTTCGCACCGAGACGCTTTGCGGTACGCACGGCGTCCATAGAAACATTACCGCCGCCAATAACCGCCACTTCCTTGCCTGATAAATCCATAATCTCGTTTTTACCGACATTTCTAAGAAACTGTACCGCAGACAAGACGCCCTCCGCGTCCTCGCCCTCTAACCCTAACTTTTTATCCGTACTGGCGCCAATGGTAATCAAAACTGCGTCATACTGCTCTCTCAGTTCTTGAATGGTAATATCCTGCCCAATCTTTAAGCCGTGTTTTACCTGCACGCCGGTTTTTAAGATGCTGTTGATATCTTCATCAAGCCGCTCCTTGGGCAGTCTGTAATTCGGAATGCCATAACGCAGCATACCGCCAAGTTTTGGTAACATCTCATATACCGTTACCTGATGCCCCATAAGCTGTAAATAGTACGCCGCGCTTAATCCTCCGGGGCCGCCGCCTAAAACGGCAACTTTTTTCCCGGTAGCGGGCGCACATGCGGGCGGTTCCACTTCTCCGGCAAAATCTGCAGCAACTCGTTTTAATCCCCTGATATTGACGGCGTCGTCCACCATATTTCTGCGGCATCTTGCCTCGCAGGGATGTTCGCAGATAAAGCCGCACGTTGTCGGGAACGGGTTGTCCTTGCGAATCAGTCGGATAGCGTCAGCATAACGCCCCTCGCCGACTAGCGCGATATATCCCGGAATATCCACATGGGCAGGACAAAGCGATACGCAGGGAACAGGCTGATTGTATGTACAGGTACAGCGGTTATTTTTAATATGCTCTATGTAATCGTCACGATAGCCGACAAGTCCTTTATATACCATATTGGCGGCTTCATAGCCGATGGCGCAGTCCGCCGACTCCATAATGGAGAGTGCGGTCTTTTCCATAATATCCAACGTTTCCATCGTGGCTTTACCGTCCAATACGTCCTTGATAAAATGATTTAACTGCCCCAGTCCGATACGGCAGGGAACACATTTCCCGCAAGTCTGCGCATGGCATAATTCCAAAAATGCGCGCGACATATCCACCGGACAAAGCCCCGGCGGGCTGGACTCGATTCTACGCTCCAAATCCTTATACAGGCCTTCCATCACGATTCTGGCCCTGTTGGGAGCGACCATCTCCAATCGGCTCATTACGATACCCCCTCTTTTCCAATGTATAATAGGTTGAAAGAATTATATTCTTTCAACCTATTATACATTCTTATATGACATTTTACCACAAGAAAATTGCTTTGCATTCTTCCGCTTGATTTTTAGAGTTTCTTCGTCTGCAACGTTCTGGTCGCATTTAGTACCGCGATTACCATGACGCCTACATCCGCAAAAATGGCAATCCACATATTGGCAATGCCAAGCGCGCCCAAAATCAGGCATAACGCCTTGACGGCAAGCGCAAAGACAATATTCTGGTAGACGATTCTGATGCATTTGCGGGATATTTTAATGGCAAGCGCAATTTTTACCGGGTCGTCGTCCATCAAAACGACATCCGCCGCCTCGATTGCCGCATCCGAACCCAGCGCGCCCATGGCGATGCCGATATCCGCCCTTGTCAGAACGGGAGCGTCGTTAATGCCGTCTCCCACGAATAAAAGCTTTTCTTTCCCGCTCTTTTCCTGCAAAAGACCCTCTACCCGCGCCACTTTATCCGCCGGTAAAAGTTCGCTGTGAATCTCGTCTAACCCAAGCTCCGTGCCGACCGCGTCCGCCGTCTTTTTGTTATCGCCGGTCAGCATGACGGTTTTATGAATACCGGCGTTTTTTAACGCACGGATAGCCTCTTTGGCGTTTTGTTTGATAACGTCGGCAATCAGAATACAGCCGGCATATTCCCGTTCGACGGCGACATAGACAATCGTGCCGGGTTCACCGCATTCTTCATAGGGAATCTGTAATTTTTTCATCAGTTTGGCGTTGCCAACAGCCGCTATGCGTCCGTCAATCCGCGCGGTAACGCCGTATCCGCCGATTTCTTCTATATCGGTTACCCTGTCTGCGTTTATCTCTTTTGCATAGGCTTCCCGTAAACTTTTGCTGATAGGATGGGAAGAATAGCTTTCCGCAAGAGCCGCCATTTCCAACAAATCCGCTCTCGCCTTATCCTGTTCTTCGTTACTAATCCCCGTGTTTTTCTCATCTGCCAACATTATTTTCTTGACACGAAAAACGCCTTCGGTCAGGGTTCCGGTCTTGTCAAAAACGATATACCCCGCTTCCGATAATGCTTCCAGATAGTTGGAACCTTTCACTAAAATACCGCACTTGGACGCTGCGCCGATACCGCCGAAGAAACTAAGCGGAATCGAGATAACAAGCGCACACGGACAACTAATGACCAGGAAAGTCAACGCCCTGAAAACCCAACTGCCCCACGCCGGAGGAAGCTGTAAGAAAAACATTCTGACAAGCGGCGGCAAAAGGGCAAGGGCAACCGCGCTGTAACAGACCGCAGGCGTATATATTTTCGCAAATTTGGAAATAAAATTTTCCGATTTTGACTTTTTCATGCTGGAGTTTTCAACCAAATCCAGTATCTTACTGACGGTCGATTCTCCGAACGCCTTTGTTGTCCTGATTTTTAATAAGCCCGTCATATTGACACAGCCGCTTATCACTTCATCTCCTATGGCGGCGTCTCTTGGGATGCTCTCCCCGGTCAGCGCGCTTGTGTTTAAACTGGATGCGCCCTCTGTGATAACGCCGTCTATAGGGATTTTTTCACCCGGTTTTACAACAATGATATCCCCAATGGCAATTTCGTCGGGATCAACCTGCTTTAGTTCGCCGTCTTTTTCAATATTGGCGTAATCCGGCCTGATATCCATTAACGCGGTAATATTTCTGCGGCTTTTTCCGACGGCATAACTTTGGAACAGTTCGCCAATCTGATAAAAAAGCATAACCGCAACGCCCTCCGAATATTCCCCAAGTCCGATGGCTCCTACGGTAGCGACCGCCATCAAAAAGTTTTCGTCGAACACCTCCCCGTGGACAATGCCCAGAACGGCTTTTTTTAGAATATCATATCCGATGATAAGATACGGAATCAGATAAAGCAGTAATGACAGCCAGCCGGAGACGGGAACAAAATGCAGTATAACGACCAAAACCGCCGCAATGATAATTCTTATCAATACTTTTTTCTGTTTTCTCGTCATTGTTCACACATCCTTTTATATTCGATTTGCGATTCAGCCTATTTGAGGAAGATTTCGCAGTCCGGCTCCACTTTCCGGCATGCTTTTAATACATTTTTCATAACGCCTTTTTCATCCGCGCCGTCCGCAAATTCCACTTTCATTTTCTGTGTCATAAAACTGACCGTTGCATTTGCAACACCCTCGGTCTTTTTTGCCGCATCTTCCATTTTCTCCGCACAGTTTGCGCAATCCACTTCAATTTTGTATGTTTTTTCCATTTTATCTCTCTCCTTTATTTTGATTTCGTTACAATAGCTATGCCTTTTACTTAGTCTGCAATATTGGCTGCCTATTCCGTTATATGCTCCATACCCATGCTGATAATCTCCCGCACATGTTCGTCGTCCAAGGAATAAAATATGGATTTTCCCTCCCGCCTGAATTTCACCAATTTGGAGTTTTTCAAGATTCTAAGCTGGTGGCTGACCGACGACTGGCTTAGATTAAGCAGTCTGGCAATATCGTATACACACAGTTCCTCTTCAAACAACGTGTATAATATTTTGATTCTGGTAGAATCACCGAAAACCTTGAACAGTTCCGCCAAATCATACAAAATTTCATCATCCGGCTGCTGTTCGAGCAATTTCTTTACCACATCTTCCCTTGCCGCCAGAAATTCTTTCTCCGGCATTTCCTTTTCCAATTCTGTTTCCATATTCTTTTTCGTTATCATAATTCCCCCTTTCGGCCAACATATGTTCATCTGTTCATATGTATATTAATATATTTATACGTGTATGTCAACCATATTGTCACAAAAATATCATTTTTTTGCTGACGCCCATTGTAAGCGCAAAAAAAGACGCATGGTCTGACATTTACCGCTCCATGCGCCGTTATGTATTGCCTTACAGATTCCATTTTACTATTCGTTTCCGTTACCGTCTTACCGCAGAAAATTATCCATGACATTGATGCTCGCCGCCATATGCTTTAACTGCGCCAGCTCGCGTTTCATATACGCCTCTAACTGCGCCACTTCCTCTGTGTCAAAGCCGGTATTATGCGTAATCCTGCATTCCGGAATCTTTCCCTCTGCGACCCTGCTCCCGTCCGTAAAAGAGACAAAAGCATACTTTTTGCCATCTTTTACGCAAATCGGGGAAACAGACATTTTGATATCTTCGTTCATTGTCTTAACTCTCTACTTACTATTTAACATTATTATACCTGGAAGAACGAAACGTCCTTTTGCAGTTCTTCCGCAATATCTTTCAAATCTTTTGCACAGTCGGCAAGCAGATTGATGGTTGCGTTCAGCTCTTCCATTGCCGCGTTTGTCTGCTGCGTTGACGCCGCATTCTGCTCGGCAACTGCGGACAGGTTCTGGATGATGTCCGTTACCTTTACTCTCGCGCCGTCGCATTCTATTGTCTGCGTATGAATGCTTCCGGTCTCTTCTATGGAAGTTTCAATACCCTTGCTGACGTCCGCAAATTTTTCTTTTGTCTCTTCCAGTTTCTGCTGCTGTTGAGCGATAATCTCGCTTACTTCCGCCATAATTTCAACGGAAGCTTCCGAATCGATGGACAACTGATGGATAATCTCTTCAATCGTCTTAGCCGAATTGTTGGAGTCCTCAGAAAGTTTGGAAATCTGGGACGCAACAACGGCAAATCCACGTCCGGCCTCACCTGCTCTGGCAGCTTCAATGCTGGCATTGAGAGCCAGTAAGCTTGTTTCGCTGGAAATGGCTGTAATCAGATTGACCGCATCCTGAATCTTTCTTACGGAATCATTTGTCGTATGTACGGAAGCGTCGATTTTCTTAATCGCCTCTAACGTTCTGTCATTGGAAACGCCCAACTCATCAATAATCTGTTCCGACTCGTCGTCCGCTCTCTTGATATTGCCCGATATTTCATCTAACTCTTGCACTCTCTGCACCATATTTTGAATCATATTGCCGATATTTGTCACTTCCATCGTCGCCGATTCAATATCTTCCGCCTGCGTTACTGCGCCTTTAGCAATATCTTCTATGGCGCGCGCGATCTCATCCGCGGTCGTGCTTGTCTGAGACGCCAGCGATTCCAAAGAATCGCCCGACTGTAATAAATTATCCGTCGTATCTTTAATATTGCCGACCATTCCCTGCAATTTTTCTACCAGTCCATACATGGAAGAAACCATAACGCCGATTTCATCGCTTCTTTCTCTTGCCTTGTCGCTGACTTTCTGCGCTGTTTCACTTAATTGCAGACGTAAATCGCCCTCAGAGAGCCTTCCCAGCATATTGCCCGCATTGACAAAGATAACTGCCATTCCCCTTACCAGCATAATGCAGACAGCCATGGAAATAATCAAAATCACAGCGGCAATTCCGATAATGCTCAATACCTGTTTAAGAATGGCGGCATTTACATCCGCACTCGGCTCTCCGGCAAATATCATGCCGACAATCTGGCCGTCGCTGTTTGTAAGCGGTTTATAGTAAGCATAGTATTTCTGCTCATTAATAATAATATCGGCCGCGCTGTAATCTTCCCCTCTCTTAAGTACGGCTTCCACGACCGCATCTGACGCCGTTGTGCCGACAATGCGTTCTCCGGTCTGGGCGTTACGCAGCGAAGTTGCCCTTCTTGTATCGCCGTAAAAAAGCGTGATATCGGCATCGGAACCTTCCGTGTAGCTGTCGATAACCTCTTCTTCGGCGGATATGCAGTAATCTCCTTTATAGAGTAAATCTCCCTCCATACGGTAATCGCCTGCATCAAGCGCTTCATAAGACGAAGCAACCGCCTGGCATACCTGGCTTAAACCGGTGAGCGCTTCATCCTGCATACCGCTGTTTAAGGCTCTCATGGAGTAAAATGTGGTGATAATAACCAATATTAACATTGGCAGCGCACACATCATACTCAATTTTAACAAAATACCAATGCCCTTTTTCTTATTTGTGTTTTCTCCCATTTCTTAATATTCCTCCCTCTTCTTTGTCGTTTTTTATGGCCGGACTTGTCCGTTGCCAACAATGGTATATTTATAGGTCGTCAGTTCCTTTAAGCCCATAGGGCCTCTTGCGTGCAGCTTCTGCGTACTGATGCCGATTTCCGCGCCGAATCCGAATTCAAAACCGTCCGTGAATCTGGTGGAAGCATTCACATAAACGCAGGCGGAATCCACACTTTTTAAAAACAGCTGCGCATGTTCTTCATTTTCCGTGATAATGGCGTCGGAATGCCCGGTCGTGTAACGATTAATATGGGCAATAGCCTCTTCTATATTCTCAACCGTTTTCATGGAAACAATATAATCTAAATATTCCGCTGCATAATCTTCCTCAGTGGCCTCACCGCAGTCCGGAACCAAGGCTCTTATGGGGCTGTCGCCGCGCATCTCTACTTTCTTTTCCCTAAGCGCCTTGCTAAGAACCGGCAGCGCCTTGTCTAATTCCTTTTTATGGATGACAATCGACTCGCAGGCGTTGCAGACGCCGACGCGCTGCGTCTTGGCATTGATGATAATCGGCACGACTTTCATGATATCCGCATCTTCATCAATATAAATATGGCAGTTTCCCGTGCCGGTTTCAATCACCGGAATCGTGCTGTTTGCGACAACCGCGTTAATCAATCCCGCGCCGCCTCTGGGAATCAGTACATCCACATACTGCTTCATTTTCATAAATTCATTCGTTGTCTGTCTGTCAACGTCGGTAATAAGCTGAATGGCATCTTCCGTGATACCCTCCCTGGCTAATGCTTTGCGGATAATATCCGCAATGGCCGTGTTGGAACGGACCGCTTCTTTTCCGCCCTTTAGGATAACCGCATTTCCGGCTTTAAAGCATAGGGCAAACGCATCTGCGGTCACATTCGGCCTGGATTCATAAATAATGCCGATAACGCCTATCGGAACACGGACTTTCGTAATCTTAAGCCCGTTCGGGCGTTCAAACTGCTCCAAAACCTCCCCTATGGAGTCCGGCAGCTTGGCAACCTGCAATACGCCCTCCGCCATCGCTTCGATTCTTTCTTCGGTAAGCTGCAAACGATCCAGCATGGCTTCCCGCATACCGTTATTTCTGGCGGCTTCCATATCTTGTTCATTCGCATCCAGTATTTCCTGCCTGCATATCATGAAGTATTCCGCCACAGCGTTTAGAGCCGCGGTCTTTTGTGCGTCGGATAGAGACTGTAGGACATATTTGGCGGCGGCCGCCTTCTGCCCAATGGTTTCTAACTCACTCATAAGAATTCTCCTTTGCTTTTATTACTCTTTTTTCCGTTATGATATAAGAGGCTTTTTTATCATGTATTTCATGCGGGATATGGGGAAGCACCTGGCATTCATAGCATAACGCCACGGTATCCATGAAAATCCCCAACCGCTCCATACGGCTTAAATATCTGTCGTAAAACCCTTTCCCATAGCCGATTCTATGGCGGTTTTCGTCAAAAACCGCACCCGGCATTATCATAAGCGCATTTTGCGTAGATTTTGTATGTTCATCAAACAGTTCCGTTGTCTGCGGTTCCAAAATGCCCCGATATCCTTCCGTTAGGCTTTTTAGGCCGCTAATCCGGTAAAAATCCATCTCGTTTCCTGTTACTTTCGGCGCATAGACACGTTTTTTCCCGGCTATGGCCCGTTCGATAAAAGAGACGGTAATCACCTCGCTTTGATAACTTACATAGGTCAGTATCACATCCGCTTTTTTATAAAGCTCCGTTTTTACAAGGCTTCTTATAATCCTTTCGCTTTTTTGCATCCGGTCGGCATATGGTAAAATGTCCCGCAGCGCAAGGATGTTTTTTCTGACGCGCCTTTTTTCTTCGGCCATCGTCTGTTTACCGCTCATGCTTTTTTCCAAATTTTTCTCCCAGATTTGTCACAGTGCCATCCTTTTCTATGATGGAAATATTATCGAGCTGTCCTCTTAAATTTCTCCTGACATTGGCGATATAGGCTTTTCTTAACTCTTTCTGTTCCTTTATTTCCTCCTCTGTCAGTCCTTCGGCCTGTGATTTATGATATAATTCATTGACTCTTTTAGTCAATTCTTCCATGGTACCGTAATTTTTGCCATCACTCATTTATCATACCTTCTTGTCAGTGTCCGTGCATCTGCTGCACATACAGAGGCAAATCAAAGTCTGTGTCCGTTTTTGCCAAAAAGAGCGTTCCAATATTTTGTCCATCCAAAATACGGTGGATGACTTTGATATCCTTACTGTTGGCAATTACCATATCAACGCCCGTGTTATGGGCGATACGCGCCGCCTGCAGCTTGGTGTTCATGCCGCCCGTTCCCGCGTCGCTGCCGGTGGAGGCTTTTCCCATTTGCATCAGTTCATCCGTCAGTTCCTCCACAACTTCTATATACTGCGCCTGCGGATTCTTTCTGGGGTCGTCTGTATACAGGCCGTCAATATCCGATAACAAAATCAGTAAATCCGCCTTTACCAAAGACGCCACAATCGCGGAGAGCGTATCGTTATCGCCGATTTCAATTTCATAGGTCGCGACCGTATCATTTTCATTCACGATGGGAATGACGCCCAGTTTTAACAGTTCTGCAAAGGTATTCTGCGCATTGAAACGATTGAGGTTATCCACAATCGTATTTTTCGTCATCAAAATCTGTGCGGCTATCTGATTGTATTCCGCAAAGATTTTCTGGTAAGTCATCATCAGCCGCGCCTGTC
>JAMPCN010000031.1 GCA_023666125.1 Bacillus sp. (in: firmicutes)
TTAAAGCTTTGGCAAATTCCTTTGCGACGCTGGGCTTTTCCGCAATAAACAAACTCTTTCCCATAATACCTCTAAATATCCGATACCTGCACCAATTTCAGGTTCTTTTTTATTTTCGCTTCCAAATCCAGTTTTTCATCAAACCGGGAAGCGGTATATAAATAAATATAATCTACGCTGATTTTCGCTTTGTCCGCGCAGGACAATACCCACTCATAATCCTCATAGGTCATCATCGGCTTTTCCCAGTTACATAAGGCAACTAACGTCCTGCCCTCCGCGTCCTGGGCTATGACGTCAATCGTTCCCTCTTTGCCTACCCACTCCCCGCTGTTTTCATAGCGAATCGGCAGTTTGCCGCGCTCGTTTAATTTTTCCAGATACTGCCGGCACACCTTTTTAAAGCAGGCGGAAACATATCTTCTGAATGTAGGATAGATATAGGTATTGTAATATTCCCCTACAGACATTGTCTGCAGCGCGCTCATATACGGATAGATATAGGTAAAATAAAAATCCACAAAAGGATGGATAATCCGATATATTCCTTTCTGGGCATTTTCCTTGCCCGCCGTATCATAAGAAAATACTTTTTCCACCAGTTCCAATTCCATTAAATTCTTTAAATAAACGCTGATTTTAGCGCGTGAAAATTCCGTATGAAGATAGATATCGTTTAACTTATGGTTTCCTGCCGCAATCGTTGCCAAAATTGTATGGTAAACGCTTGTTTCCCGAAGCTGCTCCGCAACCATGCGCTCTCCTTCTTCAAATAAAAGGCTGTCGGGATTTAAAATATGCCTGCAAATATTCTGCTGGATGGTCAGTTTATCATCAAACTGATTCCATAATCCCGGAATTCCCCCTAATATGGCATAAGCCTCCACGCATTCCTCAATTCTGAAATTGGGAAAACGATGTACAATATCACCGAAAGATAATTCCCGCAGCTTGAGCAGGCCGGACAGTTCATAGGACGCTTCTCCGATTTTGGTAATCATGCTGTTCTCAATCCATCCAATAGACGAGCTGCACAGCAAAACGGTCACACCGTCTCTTTCCTCCTGCTCATGGATAAAAGAAACCATCTCCCGCATAAAAGCCGTGCTGGCTTTGACAATATTCTGAAATTCGTCGATAATGATGACTTTTTTGCCGCTGCCGTTCTTGCAGATGGACGTTAAAATATCATAAAAATTCGGGAAATTGCCCGCGATATCCGGGTCTGTGGCTCCGTCCGCCTTTAACTGCATTCCCCACTGGTACATCTGCTCGCGCTCCGAGCAGGACCTTGCCAGATAATAATAGCTTGGCCTGTCCTTGGCAAACTCTTTTACAAGCGCAGTCTTACCGATATGTTTTTGGCCGTATATGACAAGAATCTGGCTTCCTTCTCTGTCATAATACTGATTCAAATATTGTAATTCTGACATTCTGCCTGGTAACATAGATTTCCTCCCACATAAGTTATGCGAGCGCTTTCTCAATGAGTGCTTCAATTTCCTCCGGCGGCATCGGCTTTCCTAAATAATAGCCCTGTATATTATCGCAGTCGATTCCCATAAGATAGTCATACTGCTCCTGCGTTTCCACACCCTCCGCAATCGTTTCAAAGCCCAATTTTTTCACCATATAGATGATGGATTCCGTAATGATTCTGGTATTTTCATCCGTTACTACCGTATCGATAAAGGATTTGTCAATCTTTAGGGTATCAATCGGCAGTCCTTTTAAGTAGGAAAGCGACGAATATCCTGTGCCAAAATCATCTAACGATATCTTAATGCCGTAATTTCGTAAAATAATTAATTTCTCTATAATCTCCTTAAAATCATCGATTAGAATCGTCTCAGTAATCTCCAATTCTATCTCTTCCGGCGCCACGTTATATTTTTTCAGAATTTCCATGACTCTGTCAACAAAATCCGGCTGCTTATACTGAATGGCGGAAACATTTAAGGATATTAACAGCGGATAGTGGTATTTCTTTTTCCATCCGGCATAAATGCGGACGCTCTCTTCCATCACCCATGTGCCAATCGGAACAATAGTTCCGTTTTTCTCCGCAATCGGTATGAAAACATCCGGATGAATCGTCTTGCCATTGTCGTCTTTCCAGCGGATAAGCGCCTCCACGCCCCGAAGCGTTCTGTCAGACGTATGGTACTGCGGCTGGAAATACATCATAAAGTTCTGTTCAAAAATCGCCTCTTTTAATTTGTTTTCAATCGTTACATTCTGTAAAAAGTCCTCCAGAATCGAACCGTCAAAGTTTTGGATTTTGCCTTTTCCCGTTGACTTCGCCTTAAACATAACAATTTCCGCGCAGTTGATTAACTCTAACGCAGTGGACGCCGCCTCGGGATATTCAGCAACGCCGATACTGACCGTCAGGGAAATTTCCTGGCCGTTACTCAATTTTAAAGGCTTTTTTAATCCGTCCGATATCTTCCCATAGATTTTGCCTACGTTTCTGTCGCCGCACGGGTCATAGATGCCAATGCAGTATAAATCGCTGCCAAAATGAGAAACCATAACGTTCTCCTCTGCAAAATTCGACAAAAACTGTCCGAACAACTGGACTATTTCATCTCCAATGATAATGCCGAGACCGTCGTTCAATTTTCTGAAATCATCCAAGTCGATAAACATCACGGACACCGACTTATTCTCTTCTTTTGCCCGATGCACATAATCGCCAAGGAGACGCACGAAATAATTTCTGTTATATAAGCCTGTCAAAAGGTCATAATATGACATATATGTCAGTTGGTCGTTCTGCGAATTAAACTTGGTGACGTCTTTAAAACGGATAATCTTATCCGTAGGATGCCCTTCCTCATCATAGATGATGTTCGTCTCCACTTCGACCCACATTCTGCTTTCTTTGACTTTGACGTCAATCGCCATCGTTTTCATGCCTCTTTTTTCCAAAAAAAGCACTTCCCGTAACGGTACGGTATATTTTTCCTCCACCCAGTCATAGAAGCTCGAAAACTGTTCTATATCCGTCATTTCAAAATCAAAGAAGTAATTCCAGTTGGCGATAGTCTGTATCTTATCTTCTTTATAATTATAATACAGAAACGCACTGCTGGAAGTATCGCATATCAACCGCAGCATCTTTGCATCCTGCATCAGTTGTTTGTTTCTCTCGCTTAATAATTTTATCTGCGCCTTGAGTTCCTCAGCTATATCCATTTTATGTTCACCCCACCCATAACTGCCGCTTATTCTCTGTCGGCAAATTCTTTCTTATTTCTTTGTAATGTATCCTTTTGCCTTCAAAGTTTCCGCGCACAGGATGGCTCCGCCTGCCGCGCCGCGCACCGTATTATGAGAAAGCCCGACAAATTTCCAATCGTACACGCTGTCCGGTCTGATACGTCCTATACTGATGCCCATGCCGTTTTCAAAATCGACGTCCAGCTTCACCTGCGGACGGTTATCGTCTTCCATGTACTGCATAAACTGTTTCGGCGCGCTGGGCAGACCTAATTCCTGCGGCAGCCCCTTAAACTGTACCAGTTTTTCAATTAATTCCTCTTTTGTCACTTTCTTTTTAAATTTAACAAAAACAGCCGCCGTATGTCCGTTTAATACCGGCACACGGATACACTGGCAGGTAATAACCGGCTCCGTGGCGGGAACAATCTCCCCGTTTTGTACTTTTCCCCAGATTCTAAGCGGTTCTTTTTCACTCTTTTCTTCTTCGCCGCCGATATAGGGAATGACATTTTCCACCATCTCCGGCCAATCCTTAAAGGTCTTTCCCGCGCCGGAAATTGCCTGATATGTAGTCGCTACCACTTCATATGGCTCAAATTCTTTCCATGCCGTCAAAACAGGCGCATAGCTCTGGATGGAACAGTTGGGTTTTACCGCAATAAAGCCTCTTTTTGTACCAAGTCTTTCTCTCTGCGCGGCAATTACTTCAAAATGCTCCGGATTGATTTCCGGTATCACCATCGGCACATCCGGCGTCCATCTGTGCGCGCTGTTATTGGAAACAACGGGCGTCTCCGTTTTGGCGTACGCCTCTTCTATTTTCTTAATCTCGTCCTTTGTCATATCGACCGCCGAAAAAACAAAATCCACTTCGGCAGCCACTTTTTCCACCTCATTGACATTTAACACGACCAGTTTTTTGACCGCTTCCGGCATCGGCGTTGTCATTTTCCATCTGCCGCCTACCGCCTCCTCATAGGTTTTACCTGCCGAACGCGAGCTTGCCGCAATCGTCGTTACCTCAAACCAGGGATGATTTTCCAGCAGTGCGATAAACCGCTGTCCTACCATTCCCGTTCCGCCTAAAATTCCTACTTTTAATCTTTCGCCCATTCTCTCATTTCTCCTCATTTTCACTTGCCTTATCAGCGGCAAGGTATTCTTTTTCTATTTGGATTACTTTTACCATCGCATCTTTCCCCGGTGCGCCTACCGTCAGCCTTTTTTCCACACATGCCTGTAAGCTGATTTTCTCATAGACGTCCGCTTCAAAAACCGGACTGATGTTTTTTAACTCCTCTATTGTCAAATCGTCAATACTGCAGTTTTTCTCAATGCAGTATAGAACCAATCTGCCGATAATGCCATGCGCATCCCTAAAAGGAACGCCTTTTCCGACAAGATAATCCGCCGCGTCCGTCGCGTTGGTAAATCCCGCCGTCGCGCTTTTTTCCATGACAGCGCGGTTAAATGTTATCGTTTTTATCATGCCGTCAAATAAGGCAAGGCATCCCTTGACCGTATCGATGGCGTCGAAAGTCAGTTCCTTATCTTCCTGCATATCTTTATTATAAGCAAGCGGTATGCCTTTCATCATGGTTAAAATCGACATTAACGCGCCGTATACCCTGCCTGTCTTTCCCCGGATTAACTCCGCGATATCAGGATTTTTTTTCTGCGGCATAATGCTGCTGCCCGTCGCATAGGAATCGTCAATCTCCACAAATCTGTATTCATTGGAATTCCAGATAATGATTTCCTCGCAAAATCTGCTTAAGTGCATCATGATAATGGAAAGCGCGGACAGAAATTCTATCACATAATCCCTGTCGGCAACGGAATCCATGCTGTTTAATGTAGGTCCCTCAAAGCCAAGCAGATTCGCGCTGTAATATCTGTCCAGCGGATAGGTCGTACCCGCCAGCGCACCGGCGCCAAGCGGACAATAATTCATTCTTTCATAAATATCTTTCAATCGCTGCCTGTCTCTTTTAAACATCTCAAAATATGCGCCGATATGGTGCGCAAGCGTCACCGGCTGCGCCTTCTGCAGATGCGTAAAACCCGGCATATAGGTCTCTATGTTTTCCTCCATCAGATGCAGCAATGTAGATAATAATTTCTTTAATAAATCATCTATGGCAAGCGCTTCGGTTCTGACATACAGCCTCATATCCAGCGCAACCTGGTCATTACGGCTTCTTCCGGTGTGCAGCTTTTTCCCCGCCTCGCCGATACGCTTTGTCAGATTCGCCTCCACAAAGCTGTGAATATCTTCATATTCCTCCGTAATCTGTAAAACGCCTTTTTCCACATCTTCCCGAATGCCCGTCAGCCCTTTTACGATTTCGTCCTTTTCTTCCTTTGTCAAAATCCCCTGTTTCGCCAGCATAACAACATGCGCGATACTGCCCTCAATATCCTGCGCAAACAGCTTCTTATCAAAAGTAATAGAAGCGTTAAAATTATATACAAGCTTGTCTGTTTCTTCCGTAAAACGTCCGCCCCAAAGCTGTGCCATGTTCCCATCCTCAATTCTTTATTCCCGCGAGCAATGAGTCAAGCGTTGCGAAGCAACATTTGACGAATACCGCGAGGGTCAAAGACCCTGCAGCTTGCTGCGGGGTCTTTGATTAAATCTAAATTTGATGATACCATAAAACCCCATATATTTCAATCATTTGTTGCCAAAGCGCAACAGCGCCGGCGCAATATTCATAAAATAAATATATTTGTGCGCGAAAAATTTATTTTTCACACTTTGAAACACAAATTTACAAATCTCGCATAAAATATCATATAAAAAGCGCAATCCCAGCGCACCCGGTTCAGGGAGTTCACAAAATGCAGGCTATTTTATCTTTAGAAAACATTTCCTATTCTTATCATAATCTGAAAGGGGAGACTCCGGCGCTGTCAAACGTCAGTTTTCAGGTAGCGGAGGGGGAATTTCTCGCCATTGTGGGGCCTAGCGGATGCGGCAATGCGATGGTAAAATTTTGGCAACTTTTTCTCCAACTGTCTGTTATTTTTCTCCAACAGACACACCAAAAGAGCCCGGTGCTTATCATGCACCGGGCTCCTTAGATATATATGCGCCAATTCACCATCCCAAACAATTTTTTCAATAATTTCCCTTAAAAACTCCCGCTTATCTACTATGCTCCACGTTGAAAATAATTCCCGAAAATCAGAAATCTGCTCTATCATTTTCTGTATAGTCGTTTCCATTTCCGTTTTACCAAGGCTATCGTCAGCCGCCTCTTTAATTCTTCTTTCAAGTTCTTCACATTCTGCATCCAAGCTGCCGATTTCTTCATTAATATAGTCGATAGACGCATTTCCAGCCTCTATCCTTTTCATCGAGTTAATTAAATTTTTTATTTGCTCTTTTTTCTTACCCCTCTCCTGTATAAGCAGTTGCTTCTCGGACATAATTTCATCATCCGACATCAATATCTGCTTTTTTAAATCTTCCAATAACGGAATCACCCCCTCGTCCGGTTTTGCAATTTTCATTATCTCGTTACATACTGCATCATCCAAAGTATTACCATGCACATTTACATTCTGGCAGTCCGCTCCATGAGTATATTCTTTATGCAGGCATATATATGCAAAAGTCCGTTCGCCCTTTTCATTGACTCTGGACGCCGGATAATTTTTGGGACGCATCAAATGTCCGCAAGTGCATTGCAAAACGCCTGAAAAAAGTGCAACATTGTTTCTGGCTCTCCGGAAATTTTCACCTTTATCCCTGTTATCAGCAAGCATTTTCTGTATACGGACAAAATCCTGTCCACTTACAATCCCCTTATGTCTTCCTTTGGCAATAATCCACATTTCATGTGAGGCTGCCTGATTTTTATATAAGCTGGACGACGTTTTAGCATATCCGATAAGACCCGTTTCGCCGTCCAGTTCCTCTATATCAATGCAGACTTGGCAACCCAGTTCATAAAAATAATTGTATGCGTCTTCGTCCGCTTTACAATAAACCGGATTAGTTAAAATGTCCCGGATGCCCATAATAGCAAAATCTTTGCCGTTTCTTGTTTTTATTTTATTAGTCAAAAGATATGTCATAACCTTTGTCAGCGAATGATTCTCTAAAAAATATGTAAAGATAAAACGCGCAAGTTTAATTTCTTCCGGATTTTGTGTGAGGCAGTAAAAGGTCTTCTTTTTCGCAGTATTCGTTTCCTTTTCCATTTTCTGAGACTCAAATCCAAGAGGCGTATTCCCGCCAAGCCAGCGACCGCTTCTTGCTAACATCACCATGTTATCACGAACGCGCTCTGCAATCTGCTCTCGCTCCATCTGTGCCAATACTCCCGAAAAATACAGCATCGCCTTTCCTATCGGAGTTGTCGTATCAAACTTTTCTTTAATACTAATGAAAGAAGTTTTTCTATGCTCCAGTTTCTCCATCAGAGTCGCTAAATCCGCAAGATTTCTTCCTAAACGGTCAAGTTTATAGCACACAAGGCAGTCAAAGTGTCTGGTTTGGATGTCATCCATCATCTGTTGAAATTGCGGGCGCTTTGTATTTTTTCCTGAAAAGCCCTCATCTTCGTACTCGATAATTTCAGCATCCTTACCGCCTTCTACGAAAGACGCTATGTATTCTCTGCACATAACAATCTGGTTTTCAACGCTTTCGCCTTTTCCGGTCCATTTTGATTTTCGACTGTAAATTGCAATTAACATATTTTCACCCCCATTTTTATCTATACATTTGTTCTATTTCGTTTATTTTTTTATTTAGTTCTATATAATCCGCAACTCCCTCTGAAAACATTTTGCCATCAACAAAGCTGACAGTGTTGATAGCATAGTGGATATGCGTATGAGTGGTATCCGTATGAACACCATAGAATACTTGATAAGATTTCCCGTATATCCCACCAATTTCCCATGCTATTTTGCCAACTACATCTAGTGAAATATATGGGTCTTCAAAACTAACAATCAGATGCCGCACTTGTCTTCGTCCTTCTTCCGCTTTGTTCCAATATTTTTTTATGTATTCAAATTCGTTAAAAACAGTTTCTATACTACTTAAACTTATCCCATAACCAGAACAAATCTCTGCCGGTACTGCGATATAATAAAGCAAGTTCATTGTATCGCGTTTTAATATATAACTTTCATTTACGAATTTTACTTCTGCCATAGTTTCTCCATGCTCCCCTCTAGTGCATCAAAATCTATTTCCGGATTTTTCAGTTGTAATTTTTGAATTTCGGTAAAAATATCGCAGATTACAAATGGACAAATTCCTGCCTCTATATTATCCTTGTTATCTACATTATAAAAATCAATTTTTCTGCGAATGAATTGGCTTAATGTTAATCCGTTTTCTGTTGCTTTTTGTTCTAATAATTTCTTTTCTTCATTTGTAATTCTTATTGTAATCATTGATTCTTTCATGATGTTCTCCTTTAATTGTGTAAATTTTTTAAATTCATCAACTGTTTTTCAACTTCTTAAATTTGCAAATTTAATTTATATAATAATTTTTAGCAAGGTAACGCGTTTGTATTACGTTTCCTTATGTTTCTGTTACTTCAATATTTTTTTAATATTTTTTTTAATTTCTTCTACAATTTCAATTTTCTCCTCCTTTGATAAATCCGCTTTCTTCAAAATTTTTCCGATATTCTGTGCGTAATAAAAATTTACAGACTGCTGAATATCCGCTTTTGCTTGCGTTATTTCGCCCTCAATTTTGCACTTGACATTATATTTCCGCATTGTAACCTCCGCTCACACGTCATATAATTTTATGCGCGTATTTTTTCTTCTTTTCCGGAAGTTGCAAATGTGTTAAATTTTTAATTTTTAAATTTTTATCTGTGCAATATTTGACATCGCCCAAAGAATTTTCTATAATATTTTTAAAATTTCTGGAACACTATACATTTTTAGAACACACATAGGAGGAGAAACTCATGAGCGATAAATTATACCGAATAACATTTGACAATTATTTGAATGAATCACTTAGCCAACGCAAAGCATCACCCTATAAAAATAATTTGAATATAACTGCCAGCGAGAAACTCTGGCAGCATCTTCAAAATGCACCCGCACAATATAGTGGGTTTATAGAGTTCATTACCCCTTATTTATATCCTCCAAATAATTTCTTTGCACTACAAAACAATCTCATCATGACACAAGCGGGAACCATAATATTTTCCAATGCAGCAGATTTTTTTGGTTATATGAAAAAATATTCTGATGAATCTTCTAATGTACTAGATTTTTATATAGATTTTACTGACCCTTATTTTCAAAAATTATACAAACTGTACTATTCCTATCTCAAATGTTATGCAAACATTCCCAGTCCGTATAATCGTTATATGGCTTATATTTACAAAACATTAAAGCACAACAATGATTTATACCCAATTTTCACGAACCCTCATACTTATTTTCATATGCTAAACAAAGAATTAGCTTATACAAACCCCTATGATAAAAGTACAGTCCTTGGTGAAGATATAATAAGCATGGTGTTAAGTTATGGTATTTCTGCTAACAAATTAATTCCTTTGCTTAGAATTATCCCTAAACTTCTTGATAACTCCGCTTTTCATACGTCTGCGCCTTGTTGCAGCAGCAATTACTCATTCAACTTCTCTCACAAAGAAAATATTTTTCATGCCTATTTTATTGATGATAAAATAAAATATGAAAAATGCCAAAATGAATATATGTACGCGCCTATCATATCTACAGTTGGCTCAGAGCATTTCACAGAAATATCTCCTATGCAAAGCTGGATTGATATATTATATGCAATTACAGGCGGCATAAAGAAAAATATGGACAACTTTTCTATGATATGCGCTCTTATCATGACGAATTACTATAAAAATATTTATTATACTCTTCCCAGTAAAAACTGCTCCCCGCTTTCGCTATATATTATATATGCCCCGGAAAAACAGGCTTCCTTGCTCCGTCACTATCTTCAACGCCTAATTCCCTCCGCTTATGAAAAATCAGACTATCAGCTTAAAGATATAACAAAAGTAAAAAACATTTTAAATTTGATAAAGCAGAATTATATATATCCATTCTACATACCAGTAAAACCATCTGAATCCAAAAAATCAGAATCACAGATAGAAACAATTAAAAAAATAATGCAACGGAAAGAAATTCATATAAAAGACAATTATGGTCTTAACCATACTTTAATAAACCATCTTCCTATTATCTGCTTCGTAGACAATCCGAAACAGTTAAGCTATTTGCAGGCTAATTTTAAAACTAAAATATTCTCATTTATGCCGCATAACGCTTCTATAAATGCAGAATATAGCCGCAAAGATTGTCAATCATTGATTGATTTTCTCAGTATCTATGGGTTAAAAATGCTTTTTGACATAAACCATCAGCAAAATCGTCCAAATGAACCTATAGCAACGGAAAGCGTGACACAATGCTTTATTAAGGACTGCCTAAAACCAGAATCTAACCATGCTTGTTATGCTGATTATTTGTATGAAGTCTATTCAAATTATTATCAACTTTTTTATACTGGTTCTCCACTTTCAAAAATCTGCTTTACAAAAGAACTGCGAAAATTATTACCATATGAATATGAATATAAAAAACCCCGTCACTCCCGTTCCGATAATAGATATGCTTTTATTGGAATTAACATTGATATTGACAAGGCTCAAAAAGCTGCTGAACATGCCGCTAATATACGAAAAAACATTTCGGAGAAAAGCGTCTCTGATTATTTAATGAATGTCCGGAAGAGTGTTAATGAAATTCTTCAAACATTGCACAATAATCTTCCTAAATAAAAATGTAAATCATTTTATATGAGGGAACATAGCTTTTCTGTTCCCTCACTCTATCTTCTAGCTAATCTTTACCTTTCTCATTCAACGCCGCAATTACAACTGTCAAAACACCTACCACTATCGCCTTTACTATCTGCTCCATTCAAACACCGCCTTTCCCTTAATCATGCGCATATCTTCACTTCATCCGTCTGCCCGTCGTAATAATAGCAGTGGTCGGAAAGCTGCTCCTCTGCCCTGACCTGCGCTGCATTGACTTCCTCTACCATATTGTCAAAAACCGCTTTATCTGATGGGTTAGTTACAGGAACAAAGATTGTTTCATGGACGGATGATGGCAGGATAAAGAAACTTTGTCCTTTTGCAAACTCCCGCACCAGTTTTTTATGCAGGATTCCGGCTGCCCCATATGCTTTTCCTTGATTGGTAAGCACATACATTTCCGCCTGCGCTGTATTTTCTTCCGTTTTCTCCCTCCCGCACCCGGCTTTATCATCTGCATTTTCTTCTGTATGCAGCATATCCCGGATGAGGCTTTGCATGTCCTGAAAATGATAGCCGTCTTTTGCAAGGTTCCTCATCGCCTGTTTATGTAACTGCTTTTCATCTATGCCGTACTGCTTTAGTAAGTGTCTGCTTACTTTTACATTCCCGCTGCTTTCTTTTGTTATTTCCATCCGTATGGCATATATGATTGATAAATCAAGCATGGGCGTAAATATGAGGTCTTTTAGCAGTTCTCCGTTTTTCTGTGTGGATAGTAAAACAGGGTAAACTTTGTCTTTGACGGTATTCCAGTCCATTACGCTTTCCGCAAATTTTAGAATGCTTCCTGTGGCTTCATATTTTTCCCGCTCCCGGCAGACTGCATTTACGCATTCCTGCATTGCCAGGCTCCCTTTGCAGTAAAACTCATATAAGCTGTCTAAACTGATAACGGGCGTCACATTCTTTTCCGCGTCCTCCATAGTAATCTGCACACCGTCATAGGAACAGCCATTGTTTTTCTTTACCGTGTAAATCCCTGTCTGCGCTTTTTTTCCGTAATGCTCCTGTAACTTTTTTGTAAGTTCTTTTTTAAATTTCTCATAGTCCATAAATGTTTCTCCTTTGCTTTTTATGCCGCTTTTGTTTTTGTCTTTGACAGCGCCGCCATGACTTTGTTATACAGTTCCCTGCTCATGGTTTCCGGCTTTTGTATTTTATATCTGTCCTGCACGTCCTCTATCGCTACGCCGGTTCTCTCCAGTTCCGCTTTTAGGGAATTTAGCTGTTTTTCAGAAAGCCTCTTTTCAGACGCTTCCGGCTCTTTCTCTTTTCCCGCCGCCTCTTTTTCCCGATACTCATAAACAGGTTTATTTTTTTCATTGATGATGATTAATCCTATGATATCCCTGTCATTGCCATATTCGATGGAACGGATGGAAAAATGGCTGTTGCAGACATAACGCTCCCCCTGCCTGCGGATATCCGCTTTAGATGCGGGAATCCAGATAAAGGGAGCCGTATACAGCTCCCTCCCTATCCCCCAGTTAAAACACGCCCGCTTAAAGGAATCCGAGGCAAGGGATTTTTCTTTCTCCGCCATGCCTGCCACCCCTACATCCTGTTTGGCAATCCATGCGCCGGACTGTTTATCATAAACCGACACTGTGCAGTAAAGGCTTCCGTTTATGCTCTGATGGCTTCTCTGCCATCCGAACGCGCCGAATGTTTCATCCAGAATCTTCTGGTCTACCCTTGCATCCTTATAGAGCAAAAGGCTTACTCCGTTTTCGTTCACTGACGCAGCGCGGCATTCAATTTCATCCGCCCGAAGCAGGCGTACAATGTTATTCTCCATATGTTTTCCCTCTCTTTTCTTATGCCGCTTTTATCTGGAAACGGCGGACGGTGGAAACTTTTGCATAGTTTTTATAGATTTCCGGTTCTTCCTGCCTGATTCTTTTTACATCCAGCCTTGTGTTTTCCACATTGCTCCATGAGACTTTGTATTTATCGTTTACGGCATATTCATTGTCTTTCATATACAGCTTTACTTCCTGTTCTATCTGTTTCTGTTCCTGTTCTAAGGCGGCTATCTCTTTTAGGATTTGTTCTCTCCTTATTAGCTTCTGGTCAAACCCTGTAAGCATGATAGGACTGGATTTTTTAGCCGTATGGAAATACTCTTCCAACAGCGCGTCACAAGCCTTGGAGCCGTCCGGCGCAGGCATAACGCCTTTTTCCACATGCTCCGTCCAGAAATATTTTTCCGTTTCGATTAACTGCGTTATCAGCGCGTCATCCCATTCCAGCCTACGGTAGACAAATTCCCTGCCGAGTATGACTGCCGCTATATACCATGCGCGCCTGCCTGTCACTGCCATATAGTGATAGCACTGCATGATATAATGGAGCGGTATTTCCCCGTCTTTCCATTTATCCGCGCTATAGGCGCCCACGGTCTTGCATTCCAATCCCGCGTCCTCTCCTATGATGAGGCGGTCTACGTCCGCTATCATAAAGGGATTTTCAATGCTTCTGTACATGTAATTGGAGCGGCGCGCCTTTAATCCGGACGCTTCCATGAAACGCGCCGCCACATAGTCCTCCAAATCATGCCCCTGTCTTATGGCTTCATTATCTTCTTTCTCTTTTATTTCATCACAGGTCTTATCGCGGTAAACATTCATCGGGCTGCTGTATGGGTTCAGTCCGCAGACGGCTCCTGCGTCGGAACCGCCGAGTCCTGTCTTTCTTAGATGCAGCCATTCCAGCCTGTCCAGATTTCCAACCGGGATTTTTGTATACATATGGTTTCCTCCTCGTTTCTATTGTCTGATATCATTGACTCATTTAGTCATTACGCTGTCTTTACAAGCTGGTATGCCCTGTCAATCAAAGGGTTGCCGTCCATCGTGCGGATAAACAGGTTTTCGTTATAGTTTGGCGTCCTCCGTAAGGGTCTTGCGTGGGTTGCAAAATCCGACACGGCGTTGATAAGTCGGTAAGCGTTGTTCCCGACTTCCTGCAAATCCGGCGCATCATAATACCGTCTTTTCATGTCTTCACGCAGTTTCAAGATATTTTTCTCCTGTATGGCGGTTGCGTCTTTTTCTACGGGAAGCAGCTGTTCAATATACTCTTTTATCTGCCCGTCCGATATTTTCTGCCCGCGCAGGCGTTCAATCTCTTTTCCGAGGCTGTCCATATATTCCTCCGCCATAAACAGCGTCTCCTCCGCTTCCTGTATCTTATCCATGATGTTTCCCGTATGTATCATAGACCATGAGCGTTTTGCCGTGTGCAGGGCAAGGTTGAGCGTATTGTTGCACACCACCCTTACCGGCGTAAGCGCCGCTTTGACTGCTCCGCTCCCGTCATGCATATTGGAAAAGACCAGATACGGGGAAATCCGCTCCCCTGAAATGATGTATTCCCTCGGAAGCCTTGCAAGGAGCCATACGCGCCTGCCCTCCTGCAAGGAACCCGCCGTTTCATAGCGCACGCCGCTTCCAAGCAGGGCGTCCGTAAAAGCGAACGCTTCCCTGTTCTGGATAATCTTATAACGCCCGCTCACAACGCCGAGCGTCTTTCTGTCGCTGCCGCGGATGTTGGCTTTATATCCCGGAATCATGCTGCCGTCATCCGTATAGATGGGTTCCTGCGCTACCTGCCAGTCCAGTCCTGCCATCTGTAAGGCTTCTGCGGAAGAAAGCGCTTCCTCCACCTTTGTTCCTAAACCGTGCCACGGTTTTTCCCTTGTGTAAAACATTGTTTCTACGTTTGCCGCCATAATTTTCTCTCCTTTTCTTTTTCTTATTTCGCGTTTCCTGCCGCATTTTTATTCCGCTCTAGCACCGCGATATTCTATCCTCTGCTCCTCCTTTCCCTAAATATTTATGCTGCGGCTCTAAAAATGCTTTTTAGAAACAAAATAAGGGAGAACCCGAAAAGGATTCTCCCTCAACTATCTGTTTACTGTTTCAATCATAAAGTATGATACCACTCGTCAAGCATCTGACGCCGTTTACTCAATTCTCTATTGAGTAACTCTTCCAAGGCTTTTTCCTCAGCTTTAAATTGTTTTTCTAATTCTCTGTGCTGCTTTATACATTCTCTGTCAGTCTTACGTTTCCATCTCCTGTAATCGCTCTGCATACACATTCTAAAAATTGATGCACTTATTGTTGTTCCTATAATAGTTCCCATAAATTACCTCACTTTCTTCGTACTTATTGTACGACTAAAAATTTTTAGTTTCCGTTTTTACAACATTGTCAATCATTAAACAGGCTTTTTCGATGACTGCTTCAAAAGGACAAAGCACTGTAACCGATATCATTTTATCCTGTGCCGCTGTCTTTTCCATATCATACATGACATCACACAGTCCTCTTAACAGCATTTTTACTTCTTCCAGTTCATCTATACTCTTTAACTCCATATCTTCCTCCCTTCGCTTACATTAGAAAATTTATATAGTACAGATTTATTCTACAATCCGGCTATGACATCTTTTGTCATTATGATAACTTTTTCTGCATTCACGCAAAAATCCGCAGATGGATTTCTCTCATCTGCGGAAATGCTTTTTCTTTTCTCTTATTCATATTTTTTCACCATTTGCAGCAAGGTTTCTTTCATTTCTGTACGAAAAGACTCCGGTTTTAACACTTCTACCATCTCTCCCTGACTAAGCAGCCACATTAAAATTCCTTTTCCGTATACTTCTGCTTCAATAATGCTGCTGTCGTTGGTTGTGTTGATTATCTTTGCCGTGGGAAGTCTGTCCAAAATGGCTTCCACGCTTTTACCGCTATACCGGAATTGCAGTCTGACAAGTTCTCCGGCATACATAAACTGGATGCGCTTACGAAATTCCCCCTCTTCAAAACGGTTTGCATAAGGAATCTGAAATTTTTCACCCAATTCTTTATATGACTTTATCCTGTCAATCCTAAATACAGTCGGATAATCATACTGCCGGACATATTCCCCCTGCTCATTCTTCTCTACTATGTAGGCATTCAAGTAAAAATAGTATTCGGAAAATAAAAGCGCCACCGGCTGTATACAGCGTTTTACCGGGTTTCCCGAATCCACCTGCCTGTAATAGATAATCTCTAAAAGATTACATTGCTTGATTTCACTTCCAAGCTCCCATAGTTTATCTTTAATATGCGACTTATGATGCAGTTCCACATAATGGTATCTTTCATTGGCAATCAATTCTGCCGCTATCTTCATGCTCCCTTTGGGCGCACAGCCAAGCAGTAGCTTGTCCAAAATTGTCATAATTTCTTTTTTGGTAAATGCACGGCTCTCTAAGAGGATTTTACTGACTGCCAGAATTTCGCTGTTATCCATGAACGCGCTTTCGCTGCCTGTCATAACAAATCCTTTTTTATTCCTGTCATATGTAACCGTTCTGGTATCTGCGGCATCCGTTACGCTGCGCTCCGCCAGAAATACACGGATGTCGTCAATATCACGCTGAATGGAGCGTTCATCCACACCATGCTTTTTGGCTTCTTCGGATTTGTTTATTGTTTTTCCCTCACATAAGCGCACATAGATATCCAGAGTACGGATGTTTTTGGATGGTTTGGGGTTCATGAAAGGCTCCTTTATATTATATATAATTTCAAATTCTGCAAATATCCTAAACTATCTTTGCTATCCTTTCATCATCATTATGCCGCCAAATTATCCAATACCTCTTTAGAATCAGCTATAGACTTATCAATTTCACGCGTATTGATTTTATTCATTTCTTCATCATTTTCTGCTTTTTCTACCAAATTTACTTTACACATTCTATAAAGAAGTCCAACCAATAATACGGAGTTTTG
This sequence comes from Bacillus sp. (in: firmicutes), assembly GCA_023666125.1. GTDB lineage: Bacteria > Bacillota > Clostridia > Lachnospirales > Lachnospiraceae > UBA3282. Next base: position 16,898 of record JAMPCN010000031.1, read on the forward strand.
TGTTGCCAGCTTTTCCTTTTCAGAAAATTCGTTCCAATCCGTTTTATGAAGTTTTTCCACAGCATTAGAAACATATGAAAAACTGTCTAAATACTTATCATATGCTTTTTGTATAGCATTGTTATATTTTACTGCTGTACTTTGTAATTCTTCCAGATAACTACAGGATTTATTGATAGTTTCTTCCGCTCTTTTCATCTGGCTCCATGCTTCATCCGCCTTATTGGATAAGCTTTTCCCGGTTGCATTAAAAATAACGCCGCCAACAAGCAATCCTACGCCTAATGTTGCCGCGCCCAGCATAGATGTTCCTAGTGCAATTCCGCCACCGCCTGCGGAAATCGCACCACCGCCTAATGCCGCAAGTGTTGCATTTGTAGCCGCTGCACCACTAAGAGTTCCAATCGCAGTTCCGGTTGAAGCAGTTCCAAGTGTCATAACCGCTGCGTATGTTGCTCCTGCTGCCGCAATGCCGCCAGCAGTGCCAGACGCCGCTCCCCCCATACCTCCTAATAAAACTCCTGCTCCAACAGAAACCTTTTTTAATTCTTCTTTATCATATTTAGGTAAAGTTACTCCATTGCGCTCATATTCTTTAAATTGAGGACGGTTTTGTATTTTGTCAATCACATCTGAAAATTCTTCAAATCCTTTTAAGATAGTAAGTTCCAACTCTCCTAATTTATCCATCTCCGCATTAGCCGCATTGCTGCATTCTTCAAATTTTGCTATGTTTCGCTTATGCCGGTTGTCGGCAGCTTTCTGTGTATCATTTGCTTCTTTCATTTTAACGGCTCCTGAAATTCCGCTCCCTATGCCTGTAGCCCCGGCTATTGCGCCTCCTATTCCTAATATTAATGGTAATGGCATGTTTTTATCCCTCCAATTTCTTTAGTTTTTGACATTCTTTTTCATTTAAGTGATAATAGTCCTCTAAATTCATTATTTGACTAAAAAATACTTCATAACACTCATCAACTCTGCATAATAGCGGTCGTTCAGTATATATGGAACAAAGATTTCCCGACAAGTATTTGCAAATTCCATCCCCCCTGTCTAACTCTTTATAAAGGCTTGACTTATCAAGATTTCTACAACAGCATCCACAGCAATCACAATGAAACATCCTTATTCAAACACCAGCGTTGCATTTTTATTTGACATATGTGCTTCAAAATCCCCCTCCCACGGTTTTTTCCACCCGAGCCTGTCAAATGTATCCAATAACATTTGGTTTAATTCCTCTTGTGTTTTTGCTGTTGTAAATTCCTTTATTAACTGATTATATTGCTCTGTTTCTTTTTTAAATGTCTCAATATCAATTAATTCCAGTTCATGCAGATAGACTAATAAGGCTTCATTAATACGCTTAAAGGCTTCAATCTGTTTCTGCAAGGCATTAGTCAACCCAATTCTGATACAAACTTCTTTTAATACAAGCGTCACGAATCTAAACCAAGCGATTAAATTCAAACGCATAAAGAATGCAAGGAAATTTCCACCGGAACGGACTGAACGGACTCCCGCATCAATTCCATTTATGACACACAGAGTTCCATTGCCAAACAGCAGCATGACTCTCAAACTCTCATGCTTCTGTATCGGTATACATTCTTCTAAAGGCATACCATATTGATAATAGCGTCTAAGCGACCATATCAAACGAATAGATAAATCTGTGATAATAACCGGCACTGCTGTTGCCATACCAAACCTGAAATCATATCCCTCTTGAAAGGCGCGTATGGCAATCGTTGCAAGGTCTTGTCTGTCTTTCCCTACTTGGAATTTTCCAAACTTACAGAATTGAAAAAGTTCATAAAATGGTATTACTACACCGCTTCCTCTTCCTGCGTTTCCTCTGCTTCCGGAACTTCCTGCAATATCTGACATAATATGCCCGAACCAGTTTGCAATGCCACAGAATAACTTAGCAATGAAATTTCCGCCCTGTAATTCAAAGGTATCACTATTTATAGTAACTAATTGTCCATTTGCTATAAAAGATGATGTAGATGTAAACTGGTTCAATACGGAAAAAAATAAACCAACAATATCCGGAGCGTGTGATAATGACATCATGTGATGATTTTTAGTAGACATCGTAAAAAGATTTCCGACATCTGCCGTATGTCTTTGGTCATAATTTACTTTAAAATTTTTTTCTAAAAATCCAATCGCACTGCCTACATTCCCCTCTTGTCCTGCTCTTGGGTTCCATCCATTTAATTTGGCAAACCCTTTTACCGCATTATCCACCTGCGCATCTGTCCAGTTTACTAATTTGCTTTCTCCCGGCGCGCCTACCAGAAATATTTCTATCATCCCGCCAATGGCTCCACAGGCAACTGCGGTCAGATAGTCATATTTATCACACTTATCTTTATCTTTCAGCAATTTCCTGTTTTCTGCGGAGTTTTCTATAATCGGGTATTGCGTTTCAAGCATGTCCACTATACATTATCCTCACTTCTTCATCATTATCTGTCACTCACATACAGCCGCACGCAGTTCTTTACAAACCGCAAGATAAATTTCTAACAAACTGTTATATTGGCTTAACACATCCTCTTTTACATTCATTTTTTTCACAAGCATCTTCATAAAATCTTTTTCTTTCTCATCATATACTCCATCAGCCTTTATTAGTCCTAATACTTCCAAAACAATAATTTTTTTCTCTACCTCGTCAGCCTGTGCGTTTAATGAATGCACTACTTCATCCAGCTTTTCTACATTTTCGGGAATATGCTCTGCAATATTCATTTCATGACAGTAAGCATAAATCATATCCTTTTCTTCTTCTGCAAAAATTTCATTTGCTAAAGCAGCATGAACACATACCTTTAAAAATAACTCCTTATTAGATTCCTGCAATAAATTCAAAAACATTTGTAATCCTCCTTTTCTTTTGTTGTAACATACCTATGATTTACTTCATCATACACCCAGATATTGACATAATCTGTCATTCTCAAAATTTCTTTCATATCCTTATCAATACCGCAGTTCCCCTTTCTTCTCCTTTCCCTGATGCTTCCTTTTGGATATTTTGAAAAACATCTTTCAATGCTTTTTATTCATATCCTATTTCATTTCATTATACGATATGCTACATCTTATTGCAACAAAAATTAGATGTATCAAATATCATTTCAGCATTTATTAGATATATAAAATCTCAAACTTTCTTATATAATATTCTATAATCTTATAGTAAGGTGGTGAAGCTATGCTCGAAGATGATTTTGTTGAAAGAATTATTTCTTTACGAACTAAGAAAAATGTCTCTGCACGGGAAATGAGTCTTGCTCTCGGTCAGAATGGCAGCTATATCAACCGCATAGAAAATAAACTGACGCTTCCCTCTCTACAGGCTTTCTTTTATATTTGCGAGTATTTTCAGATTTCTCCAAAGGAATTTTTTGATGAAGATAATCCAAATCCCATTAAAATAAATGAAATTGTGGAAGAATTAAAAAAAATGGATGATTTTCAATTAGATACTATTCAAGCAGTTATTAATGGGCTGAATCATAGAGCCAAATAAGTTTAAAATACTTATTTGGCTCTAAAGTTGTCACAAAGACATCTGCAACATTACAGACGCCTTTCATATCATTTTATGAAACTTTTAACAAATTCACTTCCCGGAGCAATTCCACACAATCCAGAAAACCTTGCTTATAGGTCATTGCTCCATAAAAGGCGCCGCTTTCGATATGACTGTTAATCAGTCTAAATACCATCTTATACTGCCTTTCTGATAGATTTAACTGATTTAACAGCTCTGTCTGCTTCTGTATTTTATCTTGTATGCTGATATATTCTTTATTTTGCAATACAGCATCATCCATTCCCTCATTAACAGAATATCCGGCAATGACATCAAATACTTTTTTTCTCATCACATATCCTTTCCCATTCACTAATTCATGTTTAACCTAAAAAGAATGGCTTAACTGATTATTTTTCAGCAAAACCATTCTTTCCCCGTAGGACTCTATATTAGAAAATATGATTAAATATCCCTCTGATGCCCCCTACGAATGCACCAATCACACTGCCTACTACCATTCCCGGTGCGCCTAAGATAAAAAAACCTGCCGCGCCTCCCTGATTTATCCCGTCTGCTATATAATCAGCCATGCTGACAAGGCTCTCCTTTACGCCCTCATTATAATCCATATCGTCATCATTGTGCCTATACTGCTCTGAATCTGTATTCATTCCTCCAAAAACTGCCGCCCGCTTTTCTGCCGGAAGAGCGTTGAGGATATAATACAGAAGTTTTGACAGGTTATAAGGATGTACCACATCTCCGGAATCTTCCTCATATCCGGCGCAGTAATAAATCGGCGTAATATCCATTCCGGTATCTTCTTTGATACGCTCTTTGATAGAGACCACTTTTTCCTCTAAAAACTTTGTAAGCATCTCATCCGGCTCATTTTTTTCATAATCCCAATGCCTGCCTGTTTTCATGGCAATATCTGCCTGATTCAGCGCAATCAGGATACGACCTGTCTCATCTTTTAATTCCGGAATAATTACCTCATTCAACATCTGATAGGATGTTCCTAAATCCCTTGTGGAACTGTCCAGAATAACCAATACCAAATCAATCAGGGCATTTCCATCCTTATCTTGTTCTCTAAGCAGTTCGGTAATCACTTCTTTGTGAGGTTCGTCAATCTCCGTACCATCTCCCAGTCCCGGTGTATCCCACAAAATCAGGTTCCCGATTCTGTAGCGTTCAATATCCCTCGTCTCCGGGTCTGCCTTGCTTCCCACTTTGGCAATTTCCACATATTCATCTTCTCTGTTACAGGAAAACAAAGCATTAATAGTTGAACTTTTTCCACATCCGGTCGCCCCCACTAACATAATATTTGTTTCCGTATTACAAAGTTTCCTAAGCCGTAGCAGCATTTCCTGTTTCTTATCCTCTGCTACATCACTTTTTAAAATTTCCGCTTCTAATGCCTCACAGATGTTATCCATGCTTTCTCTCGTAAAAATTTCCCTTTTTTCTACACTTAATAATCTTGATAATATTGTAGGCATAATGTTACAAAGTTTCCTAAGCGATATTAGCATAGTCTGCTTCGTCTCCTCTGCCACAGCACTTTTTAAAATTTCCGCTTCCAATGCCTTACAGATGTTATCCATGTTCTCTTTTCTTTCTCTTATAGAAACATCCTCTTCCTCTTTCTCTTTTGTAACTATAATATTACAAAGTTTCCTAAGCCGCACCAACATAGTCTGCTTCGTCTCCTCTGCCTCAGCACTTTTTAAAATTTCCGCTTCCAATGCCTCACAGATGTTATCCATGCTTTCTCTTATAAAAATCTCCTCTTCCTTTTTTCCTACACCAAATAATGTTGAATCCATCATAGTACAAAGTTCTCTAAGCTGTTCCAGCATAGTCTGCTTCGTCTCCTCTGCCTCAGCACTTCTTAAAATTCTCGTTTCCAATGCCTTATGGAGGTTATATATTCTTTCTCCTATAGAAATATCCCCTTCCCATTTTTTTCTACTAAGAAATGTTATGTCCATATTATTACAAAGTTTCTTAATCCGTTCCAACATATTCTGCTTTGTCTCCTCTGCCGCATCACTTCTTAAAATTTCCGCTTTCAATGCCTCACAGATGTTATCCATGCTCTCTCTTAAAAAAGTTTTCCTTTTTTCCACACTGTATAATCTTGAGAATATTCTAGTCATAATGTTTCCTCTCCCTTTCTGTACGTTTTTTCTAATTTTGTTTTCTGTAATAAGCTGCTATAAGTCTTTTATTCAATTTCCATTTCATTCTTCCCTCCTTTTTCTTCTACAGCCTGCTTCCTGTCCATATTTTCTATGACAAGTATACAGCCTGTGCGTGACATATTTTGTCATCCTCAAAATATATTTTATCGGACGCAAAAAATCCCGGAGTAGATTCTCTCCGGGATTTGTATTACTATCATTTATAAAGCCTGTCCAGTTCTTTTACGCTATACTTATGCAGCAGCGTATAAAAATCCATGTTTCCTTTCCGCACATCCCGAATCAGTTTAAGTACCTGCTGGTCATCCGGCAGTTCTTCATCCGGACAGAAAGAATAATTGAGAACTTCATCTCCACATCCGAAGCCGTCCGTATAATCAAACCAATCACGCTCACTGTTATATGTGTCCAGAGATATCCAATTCTCAATCCGCTCTCTTTGCTCCGGTCTCTCCCAGTCACAGGAGATTACCCCATAATAAGGCATGTCAAAAAAGTCATCCACTCTAACAATATCTCCCTTTTTAAACGGCAGCGGAACAAATATTTTATATATACGGTCGTCCGACAAGCCAAACTCCAAATCCTCATCACACTGCCCCCTGCTAATAGAGGAACCGACTGATACCATCTGCATATTAGTATCGAAAATATAGTAATCACTGTCATGACATTTATTTTCCATCTGAATACGTTCTATCCTCCCGTATGTCTCTACATCTTTCAAATCTTCGTCATCCAGATAATGCTTCTTTTCATACTCCAAAAATGCGTATGCCTTTTCATAACTGGCAAAATAGGCGCTATCCCCATGGTCATATCCTTTTTCGTAAAAAGATGCCTCAAATATAACATTTTCCGTGCAGTTTCTATCTTCCAGAATTTTATTCCATGTCCATATTGTTTTCCGCACAACTTCACGAAATGAAATATTTGTCTCGTAGTGTGGATATGCCGGTGGGGAAAAATTCACACTCTCGTCACCGAACTCATTTTCCTGATAATGGTCTAAAAGATACTGTAATGCCTCCATTTTCTCATCCACTGTTCTTTTCATACTGTTGCTGATTAATACCGCCCATTCTGCCGGCGTAAACTGCGTGTCTTTGTTGTACTCCCGGATATCCGGTGAGTCTATGAATTTTAAAAAATCGTACATAAGTTTCCCTTTCCTTTCATTGCATAATACCTATTGTCCTTTATTTACAATACACTATGGCATTGACATATAATGTCATTCTCGAAATTTTTTATATTCTCTTACTGCTTTCCTTTTAGGCACAAAAAATCCCGAAGTGGGTTCTCCGGGATTCGCATTACTATCATTTTTATTATATATTATTGTCTGCATCTAACATATACTGTGCGGCTGCTTCTACCTTTTCCCTAACCTCAGGAAATATTCCTGTGCCATCTGCATGGAAATACTCAATTTATTTTGCAGTCTTTCCAAAATATCGTTTTCAGAAAGTCCAAATTCAAAACCACTTTCAATAATCTCTTCTGCCCTGCCCTCTATTTTGCCTTTTTCCATATTTTCTTGGTCGCGCATTAATAGTGTCATATATTCATGCCTCCATTCCCTGTTTTTCCTTGCCTCTTTTACCGCTTCTTCTAATCTCTGCACGAAATCATCTTCTGGCTCTTTCCCGGCTACATAATCAAGAAATGCCTTTAATTCCTTACTGACATCATCCTGACTGCCGTCGGCATTTAAGAATATCTTCACTGCCTCGTCTTTTAAAGTAATACTGGTATCTTCCTTACAGATATTCTCAAAAGTATAAATATGCTTTCCCTTACCGAAAATATCAAAATGACAGATAAAAATTACATAGCTTGGTTTCAGTTTCTTATAGGACTGCCCTTTATCTATCATCTGCAAGTCTATCATACTCTGGTAATAACGGCTTCTTTTCGGCAGTTCCTTTGTATCTGCAACCTGCATTTCAATATCATAGACCGTGCCTTTACCATCCCTCACATATACATCCAGTCTGACGCTTTTAGCGTCTGCATCAGGTCTTATTGCTTTCTGCGCTTCCGGGTATTCTACATGGTCTATTTCCAAATCCGGCAGGATTCTTTGCAATAGTTCCTTACATAGTTCTGCATCCTGCATGACTTTTCCGAACATAAAATCATTGGAAATTCTTAATGATTCCCATACTGTACTAAATTCTTTCTCATTTTCCATCTTGCGTTTTCCTCTCTTTAATTATATTATACAAATCCTTTTTTTAAAATACAATAATATTTTGTCCAGTCCCTCATTGACAGAATATTCTGTCATAACATCAAATATGTTTTTCCATCCTTTTCACTCCTTTACTCTTTTTCATCCTTTAGTTGCTCAAATATTGCCATTGGCAGCCTGCTTTTGCCTTCTTCGTATTTTTTATAAGTATCTAAAGAAACCCCCAGAAAGTCGGCAAACTGTTTTTGCGTCATACTACGTTTTGTTCTCGCCTCATACAGAAAAACTCCTACGTCGGCAATATCAAGAAACTTATGATACTCATTACAGAAATAATATTTGTCCTTTCCGAAATAATCCGCAATTTTTATTAATGTATTCACCTGCATGGACTTTTCCGGATAATCAGGATTGGTATAATCAAATAATAAGTCTCTGCTCACCCCCAGTTCTTTTGCCGCTTGCAAAAAGGATATTCTATTTTCTAAAAATGTATAGCGCAGTCGATTGCTTATTTTCTTCATATCTAAATCATTTGCTAGAAACATACCTTTAAAAACTTTTACATGAATGACAAACCAGCCATTGGAAGTTTCCAATATATCACCATTGGTAAATCGACGCTTTTATCCATTATTGCCGGTCTGTTAGAGGCAGAAAGCGGTGTTCTTTCTTTTCACGCGGCTTCTTCCATCGGCTATATGTTACAGCACGACCATTTGTTTGAATGGCGGACAATTTATCAGAATGTGATACTGGGACTGGAACTGAATAAAACGATGACAAAAGAAAATACGGACTATGTGCTTCATCTTTTAAAGGAATACGGACTATATGCTTTTAAGGACAAAAAGCCGTCCGAACTTTCCGGCGGTATGCGCCAACGTGCCGCCCTTATCCGCACCATGGCGGTAAAACCCGATATTCTTCTACTGGATGAACCGTTCAGCGCCTTGGATTTTCAGACAAGAATGACCGTATCCGCCGATATTGGCAATATTATCAGAAGCACCGGCAAAACGGCAATTTTAATCACGCACGACTTATCGGAAGCGATTACGCTTGCCGACAGAGTCATTGTTCTTTCGGGGCGTCCGGCCGGCGTGAAATATGAACTGCCCATCCACTTCGATATAGCGCGCACCTCTGCCTTGTCCATACGCAGCACGGACGCTTATCAAACATATTTTAATCTTTTATGGAAGGAGTTATCCGATGATTCTTCAGACAAAGAAACAATCACTTGAACTTACCAATCAACAGGCCTATATATTGGCGCATAAAAAACATCATCATATGGTTGCCTTTTGGCGTCTGCTGATTCTTTTTCTTTTTCTAATTTTCTGGGAATTTTCCACGCGTGCCGGCTACATTGATATTTTCTTTTTCAGTTCCCCGAGCGCGATTGTCAAATATTTAAAGCAAATGATTTTGGACGCCTCTTTTTTCCGGCATACGGGCATTACATTGTTGGAAACTATTGTCAGCTTTTTACTTGTCACCGCATTCAGTCTTTTAGCCGCAATGATACTCTGGTATCAGCACAGCCTGTCCGAAATTCTGGAACCGTATCTGGTCGTATTAAACTCCCTTCCCAAATCCGCTCTGGCGCCGCTATTAATCGTCTGGCTCGGCACAGGCGCAAAAACCATCATTGTCGCCGGGATTTCCGTCGCCGTTTTTGGTTCCGTTATTAATTTGTATACGGGATTTTGCCAGGCGAATAAGGATATGTTAAAGCTTATCTATACATTAGGCGGAAACCGCAAAGACGCCATGTACAAAGTCATCCTTCCCAGTTCCATTCCGCTTATTATCAGCAATATGAAAGTCAATATCGGCCTTTGCCTGGTCGGCGTCATCATCGGGGAATTTCTGGCGGCAAGACGGGGGCTTGGGTATTTGATTATTTATGGGTCGCAGGTGTTCCAGCTCAACATGGTCATCACGTCCATCTTCATTTTATGCGCGATTGCCATAGGGCTTTATCAGATTATCCAGAGCATGGAACACCGGTATAAGAAAAAGAGGTGAAAAACCACCTCTTAGTCCTGCCAATATACAATTTCTTCGGCCTGCCCGGTTTTTTTCACATCAATGATTCTCTGATTGGTGGAACCGCGAAAACGCAGGCTGATATCTTTTAAATCCTCCACAAATTCTCCGTCCACAATGACGTCCAGATAAGAAATAAATTCTTTCGTTGCCTCCCATTTTACGCAGAAATTCTCGATAATATCCTTATCATATAAATATCCCGTATAGCACCAGATTGTCTTTTCCGGATATTTTTTCTTAACTTCCCGTAACAGCGGCAAAAGTCCCTCCTGATTGACGTACTCCATCGGCTCCCCGCCAAGGAGGGTCAATCCCGCGATATAGGATGGCGCCATCATATCCACGATACGGCGGATATCTTCTTCTCCAAATGGCTTCCCATATTGAAAATCCCATGTCATCTCGTTAAAACATCCTTTACAGTGATGCGTACAACCGCTGACAAACAGAGCGACCCGCACCCCCGGTCCATCCGCGATATCATACCCCTTAATTTCCGAATAATACATATAACCCCTCACATCCCGCGAGAATTGCCCCGCAATTCTTGCAGCGTTAACCGCAGGTTTACGCTTGTTAACCGCAGGTTTACGCTTTTTATAGATGAAGAACCCTTTCCTTAATCTCCTGCGTGCGTCCCTGATTCCAGAACTGTGTGCCGATATAGCCACAGGTACGCCTTGCCACATTCATTTTATCCTGTTCCCTGTTGCCACAGTTTGGACACTCCCATATCAGTTTGCCATCGTCATCCGTCACAATCCTGATTTCCCCGTGATAATCACAAACCTGGCAGTAATCGCTCTTCGTATTTAACTCCGCGTACATAATATTGTCATAAATATGCTTCATCACGGCAAGCACCGCATCCAGATTATTCTCCATATTCGGCACTTCCACATAACTGATGGCGCCGCCCGGAGACAATTCCTGAAACTGCGACTCAAACGACAGTTTATCAAAAGCGTTCATTGCTTCCGTCACATGCACGTGGTAGCTGTTTGTAATATAATTTCTATCGGTAACGTCCGGGATAACGCCGAAACGCTTCTGCAAACATTTAGCGAACTTATACGTCGTAGATTCCAAAGGCGTTCCATACAGACTGAAATCAATATTCGTCTCTTTTCTCCACTTCTGGCAGGCGTCGTTTAAATGACGCATAATCTCTAAAGCAAACGGCGTTGCCTCCGGGTCTGTGTGCGATTTTCCCGTCATATAGCGGACGCATTCGCAAAGCCCCGCATAACCTAATGAAATCGTTGAATATCCATTATAGAGCAGCTTGTCTATCGGCTCACCTTTTTTAAGTCTTGCCAGCGCGCCGTACTGCCACAAAATCGGCGCCACATCGGACGGTGTTCCCTTTAATCTTTCATGCCTGCACATCAGCGCACGCCTGCATAACTGTAATCTCTCATCAAATATCTTCCAGAATTTATCCATATCTTTTCCGGAAGAACAGGCCACATCCACCAGGTTTATCGTTACAACGCCCTGATTAAATCTGCCGTAAAACTTGGGATTGCCGTCCTCGTCATGATATACGGTCAAAAACGAGCGGCAGCCCATACAGGTATAGCAGTTTCCGTCTTTTAGCTTTTTCATGATTTTCTCGGAAATATAATCCGGAACCATTCTTCTTGCCGTACACTGTGCGGCAAGCTTTGTCAGATACCAGTATTTGCTGTCCTCATGGATATTATCTTCTTCCAGCACATAAATAAGCTTCGGAAAAGCCGGTGTGATATAGACGCCTTTTTCATTTTTTACGCCGCGGATACGCTGATTAAGCATCTCCTCTATCACCATCGCAAGGTCGTCTCTCGTCTGTCCCTCCGGCACTTCATCGATATACATGAACACGGTCACAAACGGAGCCTGTCCGTTGGTCGTCATCAGGGTAATCACCTGATATTGTATCATCTGCACGCCGCGGTTAATCTCTTCTTTGACGCGCATTTCCGCAATTTCATTAATCTGTTCATCGGAAAGGGAAATGTTCATCCGTTCCATTTCCTTTCTGACTTCCTTACGCAGTTTTTCGCGGCTTACCTGTACAAAAGGAGCCAAATGGGCCAGTGAAATGCTCTGTCCGCCATATTGTGAACTCGCTATCTGCGCAATACACTGCGTCGCGACATTACATGCAGTGGAAAAGCTTTTCGGCGTATCAATCATCGTCTCGCTGATAACCGTGCCGTTTTGCAGCATATCCTCCAGATTTACCAGACAGCAGTTGTGCATATGCTGCGCAAAATAATCCGCGTCATGAAAATGAATAATTCCCTGTTCATGGGCATCTACAATATCCGACGGCAATAAAAATCTCTTGGTAATATCCTTGCTGACTTCTCCTGCCATATAATCGCGCTGTACACTGTTTACGGTTGGATTTTTATTGGAATTTTCCTGTTTTACCTCTTCATTATTGCATTCAAGAAGTGTTAGAATCTGCTCGTCCGTAGAATTGGATTTACGCACCAGCGCACGTTTATAGCGGTACGTAATATAATTTCTTGCCATTGTATAGGCATTATACTTCATCAACTGATTCTCCACCATATCCTGAATTTCCTCGACGCTGGGAGAATGCTTCATTTCCTCGCAATGGTCTGCAACTACTTCCGCAATGGAATCAATTTCCTCATCTGTAAGTTTGTCTCTATCCTTTACGCTGTCATTTGCTTTTTTGATAGCAGCAACAATCTTTTCCAAATCAAAAGCTACTTCCGCACCGCTTCTTTTAATAATCTTCATACCTGACCCCCGACATTGCCCTTATTTGTGGCTTTATTTTTTCGTATACAATATATTGTATCATGTCATTTCTTTCTGTCAAGGTCTTGTATGATAATATTTCATAATATTTCATATTATTTTATAATTTGCCCTTTTTATAACCGACGGCAATATGCGGATAATGCTCCTCCAGATACGCCAAAACCGTTCTGGCATTCGCTTCCCGTTCAAAGCGCAGCTTCTTTTGTTCCTCATTATCAAAACATAATACCAGATAAAATTCCTTTAGCAAAAACTCGCCAACCTCCCCGCTCTCTTCCCGCAGATATGCCATTTTTATTTTTTCATAGGAAATGTATTTGACATTGATAAAATACCGATAAAAAAAATGCCTGCTGCCCAGCCTGCTCTCACCGGCCCTAAGCGCCCCGCTAAATTCTCCTTTCAGGATATTTTTATCCGGCGTATTTTCATTTTTTAACAGACAGATAAATTTCATATAAAGTTCCTTTCCTAATTTGTGCATAAAAAAAGAGCTGGAAAAGGGACTCGAACCCTCGACCTACTGATTACGAATCAGTTGCGCTACCAACTGCGCTATTCCAGCTCAATACTAAACACAAATGTTATTATAATAGGTAATTGCATTTTTTGCAAGAACGAATTACATTTTTTTAATGGGAATCTAAATGCACATCCAGTTGATTGTAGGGAATTACGATATCTGCCGTATCGAGCGCATATTTTATGTTTTCCGTCATCCTCCATTTTGTCTCCCAGAAGTCCTCGGATGCCGTATAAAAACGGACGTTTAACATAACCGCGCTGTCTCCCAGGCAGTCTACGAATACTCTTCTATCATGGTCTTTTAATACTTTATCATCATTTTCCAGCAGTTTCGTAATCACTTCCCTTGCCTGCCTGATATCCGCCTCATAGGAAATACCGACCGGAATATCAATCCGCCGGTTCGGCATGGCACTTACATTGGTCATACTGGAATTGGACAGCTCCCCGTTGGGAATCACAACCACTCTGTTATCCGCAGTCGTCAGCTTGGTATAAAAAATCTGTATTTCGATAACGGTTCCTTCATTGCCCTTATCCGTAATAATATAATCTCCCACCTTAAACGGCTTTAATAATAAAATCAAAACGCCGCCCGCAAAGTTAGAAAGACTTCCCTGTATGGCAAGGCCGATTGCCACGCCCGCGGAACCGAGCAGAGCCACAACACTTGCCGCATCCAGACCAAAACCGGAGGCGATAAAAAAGATTAAAATGACATACAGGGCAATTTTAACAAAAGAGCTTAAAAACTGTATCGCTCCTATATCGGCATTACCGCGCTGCATGGATTTTTTCAGAATCCGTCCAACCAGTTTAATGAGCTGTGTACCTATAAAAAACGTCAGTAAGGCAACTAATACCCTGATACCGAAGCCAATCGCTACCTCGGAGACAAAATCCGTCAAATTTGTTAATCCCATACTTTACCTCTTATTCTTTTTCTTTGGCAATGACTTTTTTCAGTCTCTCCGCCGCCTCGTTTGCCGCCTTTGCCTTTTCTCTTGCTTCTTTGGCCGCTTTTTTCGCCGCTTCTTTCGCTTCCTTAGCTTCTAATGCGGTAATTCTGGCCGCTTCTTTCGCTTCCCGCCTCTCCTGCTCTTCTTTCGCCTTACGGATGGCTTCTGCTTTCGCTCTTTCTATTTCCGCTTTTTCTTCCGGCGTGTATGGCGTATAGGAAAAAATGCTCATAGAAAGCGGTGCGCTCACCATTTCGATGGCATAGGGCTTTCCATCCCATTCCTTTTCTATTGTCCGTTTCTCTTTGTGGTTCACGGTTCCGCTGCCGCCATACGTCCTCGCGTCTGTATTAAGGATTTCCTTATACTTTCCCTCATAAGGAACGCCTACCGTAAACTCCTGTTTGGCGTTGGCGAAATTCGCAACGACAACCAATGTGTCTTCTACTTTTTCCGCCTTACGCAGATAAGAAAGCATACATGCCTGCGGCGTAATACAGTTAATCCACTCAAATCCTTCCCAGGAATCATCTTTTTGATACATTGCGGGAAGCGTCGTATATAATTTATTCAAATCAGCCACCAGTTTATTTAACTTCTTATGCTCCGCATTTTCCAGAAGATGCCATTCCACGGCGCGTTCTTCATTCCACTCATCATATTCGCCAATGTCCTGCCCCATGAAAAGCAGTTTCTTACCGGGATGCGTCATCTGATAGGCATAGGTCAGGCGCAGATTGGCAAACTGCTCCTGCCGCTCTCCCGGCATCTTGCCAAGCATGGTCGCTTTTCCGTGAACGACTTCATCATGGGAAAAGACAAGCACAAAATTCTCACTGTATGCATAAATCATGCTGAATGTCAGATTATTATGACAGCCGGAGCGGAAATACGGGTCGTTTTTGATATAGCTCAAATAATCGTTCATAAAGCCCATGTTCCACTTTAAGTCAAATCCCAGGCCATCGTCTTCCAGACTGCCCGTAATCTTCGGCCATGCGGTGGATTCTTCCGCGATTAACAATACGTCTTCGTCTCTTTTTTTCACAATGGAATTTAAATGTTTTAAAAATTCCACCGCCTCTAAATTCTCATTGCCGCCGTACATATTGGCTACCCATTCCCCGCTATTTTTGCCATAATCCAGATACAGCATGGATGCCACCGCGTCCATACGGATGCCGTCCGCATGATACTGTTCAATCCAGTAGAGTGCGTTTGCAATCAGATAGTTTGTCACTTCCGGCCTTGCATAATTATAGATAAGCGTTCCCCAGTGCGGATGGCTTCCCCTGCGCGGATCCA